>JAFCZU010000226.1 GCA_019314185.1 Deltaproteobacteria bacterium
TTTAAAAATAACCCTTAAAGTTTACATGAAGTGTTTGTTTTAATGAAAGATATTACACTGAAAATGAAGCCAAGGCCGGCTCAGATATCTGCCGCGTAGCGGCTTACTTGAACACCCTGTTTGACAAGAATCAGATTGTCACCCCGGCAATCCTGTCAAGGGCCGTTGCCTCTCTTCAAAAAGAAGAGACCCTGAGTCTAAGGGGAATGATAGCTATAAAAGCTATAATGCCGCCTGAGGTTCAAGAGGAGATAAAAAAGGCTGAAAAGAGAAAAGAATCATATGCTTTTTTCCCAAACCAGTTCAGCCTGACCCTTGCTACAGAACAGAAAGATATTTTTTCGGAAGAGGAAAATAGCCGGATTTTACTTTCGATAGCGGACGAATATCGAAAAGAATTTGAACGAAAATACGGAGAAGAACCTTTAGTGGCGATCAGTTTTTCTGACGATTTCCTTGCAAAATATGACTATGGCGAAGTTGTTGATACCTTTAAAACAAAAATAGACATTTTTATCAAGTTCCTGGACTCAAAAGTAAAAAAGGCCGGGTTTTTCAGATCTCAAAACACGGGACTTTCCTTTATAGACATCAAAGGTGATGTTGAGTCGTTCAGAAATATTGAGCTTTCAAAAACAGAGGCGATCATCGGGACATTAAAACTTACCAAAAACAAAGAGGATCTTATCAATCAGTATAAATACAATATCAGAGAGATTGAGATCCGGAAAAGAAAAAAAGAGAAGGAGGCATCAGTTGCCCATAAACTGCTGAAGGAGATGAGACAGACCGGCAGGTATGAACTGTCGAAAAAGGCGAGCAGTGAAAAAGGGACAAGTCTGGTTCTCGATTCTTCATTCATTGAAAATCTGATAAAGAACGACTATTTTTCATCTCTTCTGAAGACGGCCTTGAAGGCAGAGGTAGAGGCAAAAAACCTGGAAGTCGACAAGGAGTTCCTGGAGAAAAAGATTGCCGTATTAAAGGAAAAGAAAGATGAAAAGGAGAAAGGAAACATTGTCGGCATACGGAAATCTTTAAAGACCATACAGGATGAGATTTCTATCCTCTCGCAAAGGGCGAATGAGCTGAATATGGAATATCTGAGAAGATCGGTGGCCGGTGCTGTTCAGGTCATCAAGGATCCTGAAACCTTTGAAACGAGATCGGGGAACTTGAAAAAAACAGCGCTTCTTGCCGCAGTTGTCGGGCTTTTCTTTGCGATCTTCCTCGCCTTTTTTGTCGAGTATATAAGGAATGCCTCGAAAGCAGCTTAGGAAACAAATATGGACGGGGTGTGCTCCTTCTGTGTGTGGGTTGGTCGCTCTTCTTCACAATACCAGAATGCACATCACATCATGCCCAACTATAATTTTACTTGGTGTACTTTGAAATTGAATTCACCGGTCAACAACCCAACCCTATTTCTTATCCAAAATTCCCCTGATTTTTTGAGAAAGCTTTTTAATGTTAAAAGGTTTCTGTATGAAACCATTACAACCACGTTCCAGGATCTCACTTGCCTTACCTTCGATGCTGTACCCGCTGGAGAGAAGGACTTTTATGTTGGGATCGATCTTATTTAATCTGTCGTAGGTCTCTCCTCCTCCCATATGCGGCATGATCATATCCAAGATGACTATGTCAATCTGAGCCTTGTTCTTTTCGTAGATTTTCTATGGCCTCTGCGCCGCTTTTGGCTATTAAAACATCGTAACTCATCATCTCCAATAATTCTTTGTTTATATCAATTACCATGGCCTCATCATCCACAAGAAGAACCGTCTCTATTCCACCGGCCATTTCATTAAGGTCTTCGTCAGACTTTGTGCTTTGCGCTATGATCTCTGTTTCTATAGCTGGAAGATAAATCTTGAAAGTGGTTCCATTGCTCTTTTCACTGTAAACATCGATAAAACCGCCATGATTCTTGATGATGCCATAAACCGAGGCAAGACCAAGACCTGTCCCTCTGCCCATCTCCTTAGTAGTAAAAAAAGGATCGAATATTTTTTGCCGGGTAGCTTCATCCATTCCGACTCCACTATCGGTCACGGATATATTTACATACCTCCCTGGTTCAACCATGTACGGTTTCACACAACTCTCATCAATAGTAATATTTTTTCTGTTTCAACGTAAAGATCCCCACCCTCTGGCATTGCCTGCCAGGCATTGATATAAAGATTCAATAGTACCTGTCTTATTTGGCCTTGATCTGCTTCAACAGCCCAGATATTTTCCTGATATTTAGAGCAGAATTTTATCTCCTTCTTTGTTCGGCAGAACAGGGAGTACTGGTTTCTGTTAAAACAACACCCAGTCGTTCCAAAAAACTATTCCGGTCCAGATCATCATAAAAGATCTTTTGCCGTTCAATTCCCTCATAATAAACTGATATTTTTTTGCCTTTCTGTGTGAGGTTTATATTCAACAAAAATGCAATAAAGTCAAGGATTTTAGACGACATACAAGGAGGCCGCAGTGGATTCTGGAGTACTTGGCACTATATTCGACGCGCTGTTCGGCGATTTGTTTAAGCAGCTGCGATCCGCTTTGCACATAATGACACTATTTGTTTTGTACAGATCAGGTGGCATCATATACACGAGAATACATTGCAAAAGGCTGTAAAAAAGACTACAAGAAAGGCTCATGCAACAGGACAGGCAATCCGCCTAAGGCGGATTGTAAAGGTTTCACTTGCAGGAGGTAAGATAATGGAAGGAGTTGACACTGTTAAGGGCATTTTGAATAAAATATATGGCATAAAAAAGGGGGCACTTGCCTTTAAGAAAATCCTTCCCTTAATAGAAAAGTTTCCAGTCGAAAAAAGAGAGGCGCAGGAGTACTTTTCCCAAGAGGACGTAGTCCTGATAACTTATGGCGATTCCATGTGTTCAGACGGGGAAGCTCCTTTGAAAACATTTTACAGGTTTGCCGCAAAATATTTCAAAGAGGTATTTTCAACAATACATATTCTTCCATTTTTTCCTTATTCTTCTGATGACGGTTTTTCTGTTATTGATTTTTATTGTGTAGATCCAAAGCTTGGGGGCTGGGAAGACATTAAATCATTGGGCAACGATTTTCAGCTTATGTTTGATCTTGTGCTGAATCATGTTTCTTCGAAGAGTAAGTGGTTTGAAAAGTATTTAAATGAGGAACAAGGATTTGAAGATTTTGCCATTGAAACAGACCCATCGATTGATCTGTCCGGGATTACAAGGCCCAGATCGCTGCCGCTTTTAACTGAATTTATAAAAAGTTCCGGAAGGGCTGTTAATGTCTGGACAACATTTAGCGCGGATCAGATAGATCTTAATTTTAAAAGTATTGATGTTCTTGCAAAGATGGTTGAGGTACTGCTTTTTTATGTTAAGCATGGGGCAACCATTCTGCGGCTTGATGCAATTGCCTATTTATGGAAGGAGATTGGGACGAATTGTGTTCATCTGAGCCGGACCCATGATGTGGTGAAATTATTTCGAAGCATATTAGATTGTGTTGCTCCGGATGTCATGATTATTACGGAAACGAATGTGCCTCATCTGGAAAATATCAGCTATTTGGGAGATGGCCGGAATGAAGCGCAGATGGTTTATAATTTTACGTTGCCCCCGCTGCTTTTTTATTCTTTTGCAATTGAAGATTCAACGGCTTTGTCAAGCTGGGCAAAAGGGCTTTATTTAAAATCTGAAACCAATACCTTTTTCAACTTTACAGCCTCGCATGATGGTATTGGTGTGCGCCCGCTTGAAGGGATATTGCCTGAGAAAGAAATAGATAGGCTTGTTAAGATTGTTAAAGAAAATGGAGGTAGAGTTTCATGTAAGAGAAATTCAGATGGTTCAGAAAGTCCGTATGAGCTTAATATTACTTATGTTGACGCATTCTTAAAAAATAAAAAAGCGCTTGACACTTGTCATGCCGACAGGTTTTTAGCCACGCAGGCGACGCAGTTTGTTCTTCCTGGTGTACCGGCTGTTTATATCCACAGTATACTTGGATCGCATAACTGGGAAGAGGGTGTTAAACAAACAGGAAGAGCAAGAACTATAAACAGAAAAAAAATAAAACTTGATAATATATTACAACAGTTGAAAGATACTGAAACTTTTTGCCATAAAATATTTTTTTCGTATATCGAGTTAATCAAAATCAGGAAAAAGCAGCCGGCTTTTCATCCGAACGCTTTTTTTGAAATACTGGAAATTGATCCTAAGGTGTTTGCAATAAAAAGGTGTTGTAAATCTCAGACAATATATGCTCTGACAAATATATCGTCAGAGCATATATCAGTGTCGTTATCAGGGGATCAGGTGTTAGACAGAATGAAAGATCTGCTTACCGGAGAACAATTCAACACAAAATCGTTTGTTTTAAATCCTTATCAGTTCGTATGGCTAAGTAATACAAATAGATAAAACGGTTTCAAGAGGAACCATGATTATATTTTATTGTTTAGTTTGTTTCTTAACTTACCGGAACACTTAAATGTTACAACCTTTCTGGCTCTCAACATCAAGTCATTACCAGTAGCAGGATTGCGTCCCCTTCGTTGTTGTTTATCCTTTACGCAGAATTTGCCAAATCCCGAGATAAGTACGTCATCTCCCTTTTCCAGCATACTCTTAATAATTTCCAGAAGGGATTCGATAATATCGACAGATTTTTTCTTGGTAAAACCCAGTTCGTGAATCTTTTCGACAATATCATTTTTGGTTAATGCCATTATACCTCCTAGAAAAAGCTTGTTCCATTACTATGAGACCTCTGCGAAACTGTATCTTTCGATTTCTACCTGCGAGAAGAAAAGTATTTTTCAAAGGTCTTATTGTTAGATAGATGTTATATATTATATATGTTTTGTATTAAGCATTAAAAAACAGTTTGTTCAATCTTTATTTTGCTTAGTAGCAATTATTATTTCATGATTGATGACTTTGTAAATCCAAGCATACTCAACCGTGTTGAACTAAATTACTTAAGTGATAATTTATAAATACAACACGTTCATATTGTGAGCATTTTAATAAAATATATATTTATTAACTGTTTGTCAAGACATTGAAATTCAAAATTTATAAAACATATTATTTTTGAATATTAATTACAACAAGGATAATATATTGATTTTGTATCATCCTTTTACTATAGCTTTCATGAGTTATTGTCAAATGTTGTGTATGGCATTAGGCGGCGTTCCGATTTTCTTCTATTCCATTGATAATACCCCCCAAAAACCGGACAGTTGTTTAAGGTGTAAAATGAGCATATCTTGATCAACAAAAAGGAGGCTCATTGATGGGTAAAATTAGAAAAAATTACACTGCATCTTTCAAAGCAAAAGTGGCTCTTGAAACAATCAAAAAAGAAAAAACGATTTCTCAACTATCCAGTGAATATGGAGTTCATTCAAATCAAATAACTCAATGGCAAAAGCGTCTTTTAGAAGAACTGCCCGATATATTTTCAAAAAAGCGCCAAAGAAAAGAAAAAGACACTGAAGAACTCCAAGCTGAGCTTTACCAGCAAATCGGCCAATTAAAGGTCGAATTGGACTGGCTAAAAAAAATCTAAGTTGCTCGGTTGATTTAAAGCGTCAATGTGTCGATCCAAGTCATCCCAGGATACCGATAATACGACAGTGCGATCTGCTGGAACTCAACAGATCAGACTAT
>JAFCZU010000665.1 GCA_019314185.1 Deltaproteobacteria bacterium
CAGGTACTGCGAATTCAGGCACATTACCCTGAATGCAATCAGTCATGTACTGTCTGGCTCCGCTTCCGGATCCATACCCTGAATACCGCCGATGTCCGGCGAAGAGATTGTGCGGCAATTCGAGCATACAAGCAGCCTTCAACCAGTGGTGTGTCTCAAAATAGGTATGGGGCGTGTAATCCACGTGGTTGATGAACGGATGCTTGCACAATTCCCTCTGGAACATGGTCGATCCAGAGCGTTTGTCTGAAAGAAGAATAACTACAGTGGGCTTCATGGAGTCCTCAGAAATCTTGTTTCTCGCAGTTCTTACTACGTAGAGCATTGAATTTCATGTGTTCACCGCCCACTCGCTATGCTATTAGAGACGCAGAGGGCGCTGAGTTTGTTATTTCTCTTTCCTTTCTGTTGAGAGGACAGAAAGGAAAAAAGCACATCCCTACGGGAAGCTCTTGAGCCAGAGTGTAATATCAGTTCATTGTTCTTGCGAGAGGTTCTGTGCCACGCAGTGGCTGAAGGTTTTTATTTGCCGGCCTCTCAGCGACAAATGAAAAAAGATCAATTCCTCTGCGCACTCTGTGGCTCAAGTGAGTGAAACGAACGGGCGGTGAATCATCCCCTTTTCAGGGTTTTACTCGTAACGTTTTGACAGACCCAGATGGAACATCATATTCCTCACACCTTTTTTCACAGAGTCAGGGAGGTGCCTCCGCCATGTCTGCCATGATTTTCTTCAAAACACGGGCATAATCCGCTGCCATTCGCGTTTGGGAAAAACGCTCCCGCGCGTCCTTGGCAACCGTCTGGGACATCTCGCGAAGCTTCTCCCTGTTCTTAGCAAGTTCGAAAACCCTAACGGCAAAGGCTTCGCAATCTCCAACCGGGCACAAAAAACCAGACTTTCCCTCCTGAAGAATAAAATCCGTGATGCCTTCCAGAAGGGAGGCAACAGGCACACATCCGGCCATCATGGCTTCAAGCAAGACATTTGGGCAGCCCTCGAATTGGGAGGGAAACAGCAGCACGTCTATGCCTGCCAAGAATTCCGGGACATGAGACGGGGACAACGACCCTATAAACTCGACTGTTCCCTCTTGTACATAAACTCTCAATTCGCTTTCCAAACTCTTCCCATGCACTCCTTTTCCAGCCACTTTCAAATGAAATTGGACCCCTTGTTCATGCAATTTGCGGATTATGCCCGGCAGAAAAAGAACTCCCTTCTGGTTATGTTCAAGCCGTCCAAGAAATCCGAGCCGTAATGTTGAACCTTCCCCCCGAGGCTTTGAGGCTGCATCTTGAAATTTCGCTATTTCGATCCCGTTGGGAATAAGGTTCAATTTATCTTTTGCAACCCCGTAATTCTCTGACAAATCATGAATCTGCCGAGGAGTCTGGGCGATAATTCCGGCCAAACGCTCATAGCAGGATACTGTAATTTTATAGCCATGGTCAAAGGAATTTGCACACCTGGACATGACCCGGATGTTTCCTGGAAGATACGGCAGGGCAGACAGAATGGCAATCGAATTTATACCAAATACAATATCAACATTCTGTCCCTTACACCAGTCGACAAAAATCGCTGCTTGTTTTTTGACATTTTCCGTCTTTTCAGCAAGACAAACACATCCTTCATCTGCAAAATTATTATCCCAGAGACGGGCTTCCTTTTGGCCCACTGAAACACAACGCATATCAATGCCATACTTCAAAAGTTGAGGTCGAAGTGTCCAGTAAAATGTATATGTCCCTCCATCTTTGGGAACAGAACCGAATATGAATTTTATAGCATGTGTCATTTTCAAAAAGTTAAATCTATGAGTTTTGCGACAGGCCCTTAAACATGCTGTATGTTGCTGCCTTCATAACGCCGAATGGTCTCTGCCAGAGGTACAATGTGATCCGTTTTCTTTCCATAGAAATAAGTGCAGGATGCCACGTCGAGAGCTAACGCATTATTGCGCATACAGTAATCAAAGTATTTTAACCAAAAAAATAAGCCCCTAGCCAAAAGACCCGCAAGTTGAGATAATCTTGGAGAGGCAAACATCCCCTTTGCAAATCCAATGAGACTCCACACCAAAACGGTCCCCGGACCTGCCACCATGCCTGACTTTTCTTCCTGAAATTTTTGAAACAAAAGGCGATGCCCAGTCATGGAAAATCTG
>JAFCZU010000227.1 GCA_019314185.1 Deltaproteobacteria bacterium
GTTCGGCTATGGTATGTCATCCATAACCAAACCATTATTTGCCCTGGCTAATATCTGGACTTTTGTCCTTTTTCTCAGGGTGATAGAAAGGATCGGAAAGGGGATAAGAACTGCGCCACGCGATGCGTTTGTAGCGGAATCTTGCGATGAATCTGTTCGAGGTAAAGCTTTCGGATTTCACAGGGCTGCGGATGGCATTGGTTCGACTCTGGGAGCGGTTCTTGCTTTGCTCCTTCTTCCAGTGTGGGGATATAGAAATATCTTCTTGTTTGCCCTTGTGCCCGGAATGATTTCGGTATTTATTATTTTTTTTATTCAAGAAAAAAGTGCGCCGGCAAAACAAAAGAAAAAAGAAGTGTCCGTGAAACTGAGCTTAAAAGAATTACCTGCAAATTTAAGATTCTTCATTATTGTCTCTTCAGTATACCTGCAAATTTAAGATTCTTCATTATTGTCTCTTCAGTATTTGCACTGGGGCATTTCGGCTATGCTTTTCTCTTGTTAAGGGCAAAGAACATTGGATTGGCTGATAATATGGCGATTTTTCTCTACGTCATATTTTATATTGTTTATTCAATCTGTGTAGTTCCTTTAGGGATAGTATCAGATAAAGTCGGGAGAAAACCTGTTTTAATGGGAGGATATGTACTGTTCGGCATAACCTCTTTTGGCTTATTAGTTATTTCCAGCTTTTATGGCATCTTATTGTTTTTTATCATCTATGGAATATGTTATGCTATGATCGATGGTACGCAGAGGGCATTTGTGGTTGATTTAGCGCCGCAACATTTAAAGGGAACTGCATTAGGAGTTTTTCATACAGCAATAGGTTTGGTGGCCCTTCCGGGTGGATATATCGCGGGATTACTATGGGATAAAGTAAGCCCGGAAGCGACATTTGCTTATGGTTTTACATTAGCGATAATTTCAGCAGTGTTGCTTATATTTGTAAGGTGTAAGCATTGACCCGATGAAAAAGGCAAACAGACATGCCCTGATCGTTGGTGTTGCGGTTTTGAGTGCCGCAGTTGGTTAATGTTACATAAAAGAGTTTGTAAATTTTTGAAGGTATAAACTTAGTGTCTTTTGAGAGCAAATACCAACATCAAGCTTAGGGATAAGGAGGTATGAATCATGACGGAAAACCAGATGAAAGATCGTATTGTGGAGGAATTGAAGAAGGCCAAAGAGGCCGGGCAGATTACCATGGAAAAGGTGAGTGAAATTGTCAAGAATGCGGTATCTGCTGCCGTGGCCGAAACCAGAGGCGGTGTTGAGGAACTTCGGCCTGTTGTCAAAAATGCTGTAGCTGCTGCTGTGGAAGGCTTAAAGGAAGCTGAAGCAGATGCAAAAGAGACTGTAAAAGGAGCTGTAGAAGGCGCCATTGCCGGCGTTCGCAGCCGCGGAGATCAGGCAGTGGAAGCTACACGGGATGAACTTCGGAAACTCGAAAAACGGCTCGAAGATGAGAAGACGGAGCTGGCGCAAAGTCTCAGAAAAGGCCTGGAAGGGGCAAAAGAGGCGGGCGCTGCGTTGCCCGAAGATGTCAGAGGGAGGGTTGAATCTGCCGTATCCGACATCAAGCTGAAAAGTACGGAACTGTTAGGTTTGACCAGACAGACTGTTAAAGAAGCAGTCAAAGAGGCCATCGAGTCCGGTAAAGATGTGAAAGAGACCGTAGTACATATTACCAGAAATACTACTGAAAGAGCCGTGAAAGAAGGCCGGTTCAGCGCGGACAGGGCGAAGAGAATTGCCGAGAAGGTCATGTCCGGCGCTGTGGAAGCTGCCGAGGAGACCGGCAAAGAGATTAAAGATGTTGCGATTGGCGCTTTTGAAGGAGTTCAGAAAGGGATCGCATCAGCAGTAGAATCTGCTGGGGATAAAACAAAGGCATTTGTCCATGAGGACCTTGCGCGGACAAAAGAAGACCTTGAGGCAATCGAGGGCCTTTTCATAGAGACTACCCACAAAGTAGCCCAACGTTCGGGAGATGTGGCAAAGGATGTATTGAATGATCTTGCCGATCAGACCAAAAAAACGACCAAAACAACCACGGAAGCTGTCGGCAAGGCAGCCCATATTATGGCCGAAGAAGCAAAGGACCTCGGAAAAAGGTCTGTGGCCGTGGCAAAGGGAGCTATCTCCGGCATGTGGAAGGGGGCAAAGGATGCTATTAAAAAAGAGAAGGAAGAGAAGTAATGATGAAAAAGTCGATTCTAATCACACTATTAGCGTTTGGGCTGGTCACTGGTTTCTTGACGTCCGCAGTTTTTGCTGCCGAGCAGACAGAGCAGCCAAAGAGTGAAGAAAGAGCTGAAAAGGGGTGGCAAGACGCCCTTGAGGCCCAGTCTGCCCTGCTGAAAGCTTGGCTCGCAGCGGGGAAAGAGGCGACTTATGATCAGGCACAGGCCTATCTGGATGAAGCAAAGGCTTGGTACGCCCGGGCCAAAGAGGAAGCCGGAGAAGAGGTTAGCCAGAAAATAGCTGACATTGAAAAACATATTGATGAAACCAAGGTGGCCCTGAAAAAGAAGGCTAAAGAAGCTCGCCAGGAGATAGCCGATTTGCTGAAGCGGGCCGCTGATATCGTTAAATGAAAAACACCTTTGACAAGAATAAACGAGTCCCTCCAGGAAAGGTAGGTCTTGCTCTTGGCAGCGGTTCCGCCCGGGGCTGGGCACATATCGGGGTGATTAAAGCTCTGGCTGAGTCAGGTGTCCACGTCGATTATGTTGCCGGCGCCAGCATCGGCGCACTCGTTGGAGCTGTCTATGCCTCGGGCAAGATCAACTCCCTGGAAGAGGTTGTCCTGCAGCTCGACTGGAAAAAGATCGTTTATTTCTTCGACGTAGTCTTCCCCAAATCGGGGCTGATTGATGGTAACAAGATTGCCGATTTCATTCGCGGCCATGTAGGAGAAAGAAATATTGAAGACCTTCCTCTCCCCTTCTGCGCCGTATCAACCGATCTTGCTACCGGAAAGGAACTATTTATAAAAGAGGGAGATATCATCGAGGCAGTAAGGGCCAGCATATCTGTGCCGGGCATATTCACCCCGTTTAAAAAAGATGATATGACCTTGGTGGACGGCGGTCTGGTCAATCCGGTTCCGGTAAGCGCGGCAAGGGAGATGGGAGCCGATTTCGTCATAGCGGTTGACCTCAATCATGATATCATCGGCAAGAAGACCATTGCCCCCAGCCACAAAAATATGAATTCAGATAAAGAACCTGTGAAGACTCTGCCAGAAAAAAACAAGATCCTGAATGCTCTGAACAAAAGAATCAGGACCATTGATATTCCGACACTAACACAGATAAGGCAATGGATGAGGATGGAGGACCCACTCCCCAATATTTTTGAAGTGTTAGTAACATCAATCAATATCATGGAAACACAGATCACCGCTAGCCGACTGAAGTCCGAGCCACCGGATCTGCTGATACAACCCAAATTAGGACACCTCAAATTTCTTGAATTCAACAGGGCAAAAGAAGCTATTCTTGAAGGATATAATGAGACTAAATTGTCTATTGATGAATACAATCACCAACCACCCGCATAGCGGGCCTCGCTTTTCCAACTGAGTTACATCCCCACAAACCTGTATTTCTATATCAAAATATTAGAACATGGTCAATTAAAATATCAGTTTTAAATTTTAGTTTAAAATGATATATGTAATATAAAAATGTAACTATTCAGCCACAGATTTATCCGCCTCTGGAGGATTAACGCAGACTTGTCCGCCTTTGGAGGATAGGTTTAAATACAAGAACCGTGAACATGAAAGTCCGTGTTCGTCTGTGTGGGTCTGTGGCTAATAATTAAACCTAAAGGGAGACAACAAAATTAATGACCGGTAAAATCATATTAAAGGATGCATTTAAAGGCTTTACTCTGGATCAGGATAAAATAGTATCACCTGAAGAAACTGTAAAGAGTTTTAAAAATAAATTGAAGAATCTTGACCTCGATATTCTTGAACGTACTGAAAGAATTGACAATGGAAGATTGGATATTCCGGTATATTTCAGCAACTGCGGCAAAGATGCCGTGTCGATCATGGGGACAAAAAAACAAATGGGAAAAGGCGCAACCCCGCATCAGGCGGAAGCAAGCGCTGTAATGGAACTGGCGGAAAGATTTAGTCTTTATAGTTTTCGTAATAATCCGGATAACTTTATTGTTGAAAAATATCGCAACATCAAAGACAAAGCCATCCCATTTGAAATGATCGCACAATCTGTTCATGACAATTCAAACGATCTAACAACAACCAGAAAGATATTTGAAAATCTTCCATTAAAGTGGACCTGGGGATTTAATCTGACACAGAATAAAGAAGTGCTTATTCCATTTAACTGGTTTTTTACAATCAATGAATTTAACGGGGCATGTGTCGGCAATTGCGTTGAAGAAGCGTTAATCCAGGGCCTTTGCGAAGTCGTAGAAAGACACACGTCATCAATAATAAGTCAAAACATGCTGAAGGTACCGACAATTAATGCTGATTCAGCGACAGAACCGCTTGTTGTTGAAATGATACAAAAATATAGGAATGCTGGAATAAAATTGTATATTTCTGACTTTACCATGAACATGGGCATTCCAACAGTCGGCATTTTAGCCTATGACCCGTCCACATTCCCGGAAAAGAGCGAAATCGTCTGGACAGCGGGAACAACTCCTGATCCTCAAAAAGCTTTAAGCCGCGCTCTTTCCGAAACAGCTCAGCTTGCCGGTGATTTCAATACTTGTTCTAACTATATGGCAAGCGGTCTTCCCAAGTTTAAAAGCATCAAAGAAGCCGAATTTATAATTAACGCTGAAAGTAAAATTAATATTTCAGATCTTCCTGATATTTCAAATAATAATATTAAAGTTGAAATTCAAAACTGCATATCAGCGCTTTCAAAAAATGGTATGGATATAATCGTGGTAAACACAACGCACCCTTTACTTGAAATGCCGGCATTCTACACAATTATACCCGGCACACATTTCAGGGAACGCTCCCTTGGAACCAGTGTTGGCATGTTTTCAGCCAAAATTATATCTGAAAACACAAATCCGGATAAAGCCATTGGTGAACTAAAAAAGATCGAAAACATGCTCCCTGGAAAATACTATATAAAATTTTATATCGGCTTATGTTATCTGTCTATGGAAGATCCAAAAACAGCTCTCAGCTATTTCAATCAAGCCATTGGCCTCGACCCCCTAAAACAGGATATTCCAAGCATCTATTCTTATATGGGTATCTGCCTTAAAGATATGGGCGAATATCGCAAAGCCCTTGAGGTATTAAACAAAGGAGAAAAGTCCGACAGCAAAAGAACCGATATATATAATCTGATGGGATTTTGTCATTATGCTCTCAAGGAAAATGAAAGGGCGATAGATTGTTTTAAAAAAGTGCTCCTGCTTGATCCCGGTTCGGCAATTGATTACGCAAATATTGCATCAAATTATCGGGATATCGGGGAAAAAGACAAGGCGATCCAATATTACGAAATAGCCTTGTCAATAGATTCTTCAATAGATTTTGCAAAAATTAATTTGGAAAAACTGCTGAAAGCATAACCTGAAACCTTTACGCCCTGAAAAACCATTGATAGCCGCGCATTACAGGCATTCCCTCAATAATCATCTTAATGCCTTGTAAGATTTAATCTTTTATGTTATAAGTCTAATTTTTATTACCTGAAGATAAGCGATTAGCTGTTAGCTTTTTATTATTTCGGATGGTTACCAGCAATTCGATTTTTACCCATTGGATGAAATTATTTAATAATATTTTGATATAATTTAACTAATAGCTAAAAATTAATCACTAATCGCTCAACTTAGATATTAAACAGAAAGTTTAACAAAAAGAATATGAGGATAATTATTTATGTCGGAAAAAAATCCTGAATGCCCTTTATATAATCCTTTAAATTGTAAAGAGTATTACAATCCAAAGCTGTGTGCCTTTGTTAGAAAAGACAAGAAGAAGCCAAAACCCAAAAAAGCAACATTAAAGGAATAAACAGCCATGACATAGGCTCTAACACATCACGGAAAAGCTGTAATCATGCATGACCCGCTGTACCCGAAAGCAGAGCCGGAGTTATTCCTATCTTTTTCATCGCTTCTTCCCATCGTGTCTCAACAGATATTTCAAAAATTATCTTTTCTGAAACAGGACATGTCAACCAGACATTTTCCTTTATCTCAGATTCCAGTTGGTTCTTATCCCAGCCGGCACATCCAAGCGATATTATAAAGGATTCCGGCCCATTTCCCATGGCTATTGCTTCCACAATATCTTTGCTGTTGCTCAACGCAAGAAATGAATTAACCATCAGACAACTTTCCCATTGAAATGGAGGTCCGTGCAAAATAAAAATTTCGCCTGTATGAACAGGACCACCAATATAAACCGGCGTGGATTTAACAGCAGGAACATACTTTATTCCAAGCTCGTCAAATATATTGTTTGCGAATACGGAAGGATGGGTACGGTTTATAATAATACCAACAGCCCCTTCTTCAGTATGCTCTGAAATACAGGTGACTGTCTGAAAAAAATTCGGATCAGACATGTCTGGCATGGCAATAAGAAACTGCCCTTTTAAAAAAACCTGATGATTATCTTCCATAAGCTCCTCCACCCAAGTGAGACCTTTGCAAAACCTCCCCTTTTGCCCGATTACTGCGTCAGTCTCAAATTTCAATCCTCGAAATATTCAATATATTCCTGTGGTTGAAATTTTTGTCTTCCTTGTACTCAAACAAAATTGAATATTTTTCAAAGGTTTCCAAGTTTGATGGGTCAACCAGCATCAAATAAATATCAAATTTTACAAAAATTGGCAACATCACAATTTGTCAAATCAGTTTTATTTTATTTGAAAAACCGAACCGTCAGGTAGTTGGTTGGAAAAACTTAGCATTTTTATGCCTTCAGTAAAAAAATCCTGACCCAAAGAACCAGGTTTTTCAAGGTAAAATAAATTGATATTGACAAATTTATATCGAGTTAATACAAAATTAGTTTTATGTTTTATCAAGATCGCATATAATATTTAATAACAGGCTGGAAACTGCAAGATAATATGAAATTAACTATTAGCGATACTGCAAAATTGCTTGCAATACCTGATGCGACCATTAAACGCTGGATCCATCAGGGCAAAATCCCTGTCATAGAAAAACGACATGAATATTTTTTTATAAAGAAAGATATAGAAAAGTGGGCGCTT
>JAFCZU010000228.1 GCA_019314185.1 Deltaproteobacteria bacterium
AGACTGAACCTTGACAGGTTTCTTTTCTGTTTCGCTCTGGCGGCTGAAGGTAAGAATCTGCTGAATCATGTCTTTTGCTCGATTGGCAGCAATTAACACTTCTTTAAGATTACTTTGTGTATGGCTCCCTTCAGGCACGTCGTCCATTGCTAAGCCTGTGTACCCCATAATGGAAAAGAGGGCATTGTTAAAGTCGTGGGCGATTCCTCCGGCAAGGGTGCCGATGGATTCCATCTTTTGGGATTGTTGTAGTTGAGTTTCAAGTTTATTTTTTTCTTCCTCCGCTTGCTTGCGCTCGCGGATGTCGCGGGATATTCCGAAAATCCCCACGGCTTGCCCCGTTTTGTTGCGGAGGAACTTTATGCTTACTTCAAACCAAACCGTTGATCCATCCTTACAGATCATTTCTATTTCGAGAGTTCTGACTCTCGAAGGGTCAGCGTCATCCTGTGCTTCCAGTTTAAGTTCTTCCTCAAATATTTTCGTTATCAATTCCCTAGAGGCTGGTGTCATTCTTTCTGAATTCGAAAGCGCCATAGACTCTTCAATACTGTATCCGGTAAGTTTCTCAATGGAGGGGCTGAGATAGGTTAGGTTGAGATTCATATCGCGAGTCCAAATGACATCACTGGCATTTTCGGCCAATAACCGATACTTCTTTTCGCTCTCCCGCAGAGCTTCTTCCGCCAGCTTGCGATCGGTGATATCCACGTGCAACCCCACCGCGCGGTGCGATACGCCGTTTTCGTCAAGCTCGAAGCTCTTGCCGCAGCCGGAGATCCATTTCCAGGAGCCGTCCTTACATTTCAACCGAAATTCAACTTCGTAAGGTTCCGCATTTTCTGCATAATTTTGAACTTCAGGCACAATGGTTTCCCTTTCTTCGGGATGTATTAGGTCTATCCATGTGTCCAGTACCATCGGAAGTTCTTTGTTTTCATAGCCAAGCATTGTGTAATAACGCGGGCTAAAAAACACTTCATTTGTATCAATATTCCAGTCCCAGAAACCGTGCTCACCCGCGTCCATGGCAAGCTCCAACCGCTCGCTGGTGGCTCGCAATGCTTCTTCCGCCTGTTTGCGTTCGGTGATTTCTAAACTTAATTTAGCATTAAATTTTACACTAAAAATAGAAATAATTACACTCAAAAAAAACAGAGTGAAGATGCTGATAATCCAATGCCAATAGTTGCTAACAACATCACCAAAAGTTATTTTTCCTATGTCCTTGTATGGACCTATTCCCAACTCTCTCAAACATTCATGCACCGTCTGATAGTGTAAAGGAATTGTCCATCCAGCACATTTTGCTGCTATGGCTGCATGAGAGTCCGGGGGCATTTGGAGTAATGCTACTGTAACTTTTTCCGCCAAATCTTCACTAACGTGCATGACTTTTGCCATTGGCCATTCCGGATATGCACGGGTTGAGTGAAGAAAAGGTAAATGAACTGTCCCGCCACCGTGTTCATGAATCACATAGTAATCATCAAGTTTAATTTTTCCTTCAGCCTGCATTCTTTCCAAGGTATCGGTTCTAACTGTTCCTGCATCAACTTTTCCATCTTTAACTGCACAAACAACTGTATCATGGGTGCCTCCAAATTCAAGCTTTTGAAAGTCGCGATGCGGGTCAATCCCTTTATCTTTCAATTCTCGCCAAGCCATCCTCCATCCTCCAAAAGAAGTCTCTTTAACAGCCATGAAGGTTTTTCCTTTGAGATCATTCAATTGACGAATGTCATTCCGATCGGCCTTACAAAAGATTACTCCTCCAAACTCAGAGAAAGCTCTGCCTAAACGTATATTTTTTAGTGTGGCAATTCTATTTACCCCATACCAGCTTTCTAATTCCACATAAAATGAGGAATTGGCCAAGATAAAATCAACATCTCCTTTTTCAACACAAGAGTAAATCTGCTCAAAATCAATTGGTACAACCTCAAAAGTCTTGCCCGGAATCTTAGCTGACAGATATTCAGCTGTAGGAGACCACTTTTCAAGGCACATTTCAGGCCCTCTTTTTGCCAGGACACCAATTTTTACCAGGTTGTCCTCGGCTTCAGAGATATTGACCATGCCTATATAGAACAACAGAGCCACAAACGTAATAATCCTAAAACATTTCATTTTCTCTATTCTTTTGTTTAATTATTATTAAAAGAAATCCGCCCTGGTTGAAAATTATTACCTAATCCAGATTTGCCTCGACCCTGCATCTTGTGTTTGTCACTTTCCCCTAATTGCTCACTCCCAGTATAAATGAGCCTATCAGTCCAACATTATTTGACCTAAAATGTCCTTTTTATAAAAATAATAGTACCCAGCATACCTCGCTTATAATATGCTGTATTTACATCAATAAATAGTCATATATAACCATGATATTCTGCAAATCAGATGGAAGGAAAAAGCAACAAAATAATATTGGAATTTAGTCCAAATAAAGTTGGACTTAGCACCTAATTCCGGTTTTCAGGTTTTGCTTACGTGCCTGAAGCTTGCATCAACATCAGACTAATATTATTGAAGATTTGTTTTGTAAATCGCAAATATTTGAGCCTTTAATTATTCAACCTGTAAGGCAGAAGTCAAACATCGGCGTTAACTATTAAAATTGACAAAATAGCTTCGAACAATCTGATTCTTGTTCAGCTTTGCTCCAGCACCTCTCTGATTTTTTTAGCAAGTTCACTTTTAACCACCGGCTTCATGATATATCCACGAATGCCCATGGCCTTTGCCTTATCTTCGCTGATTTTTTCGGAAAAGCCTGTACAAATTATAATTGAAATATCAGGTCTTATTTCCATGAGTTTTTTGGCAAGCTGAATACCGGTCATATGCGGCATGGTTGTATCAGTGATGACAAGATCGAACTTGTCAGGAGCTGCTCGAAACGCTTTTAGTGTTTCAACACTGCTGGTTCGTGCGGTGACATGATAACCTAATCTTTCCAGCATCTGCTGTGACATTCTAACAATCTGCTCTTCATCATCAACTAAAAGGATTCGTTCTGTGCCCCTCTGGGCAGGTGATATGACCCGGGTTTCTTTTGTTTCAGTCCGGGTTCGGATTACCGGCAGGTAAACCTGAAATGAAGTTTCCTTGCCCGGCTCACTGTATACACTTATGTCACCTTTAAAACCTTTTACAATGCCATGCACCACGGCAAGACCCAGCCCGGTGCCCCTTTCTTTTTCCTTGGTAGTAAAATAGGGATCAAATATTCTATCGACTACAGATTTGTCAATGCCGGTACCGGTATCTGTCACTGTCAAACAAATATATGATCCTGGAACCATGGCCGGGTCTTTCAAGTCATCCACATCTAATTCAACCTCTTTTAGGATTACTTCCAGTTTTCCACCTTCATCCTCCATGGCATGAAAAGCATTGGTCAAAAGATTCATGACGACCTGATGAATCTGTGAGGCATCGGCCATAACCAAACCGCATTGATTGCTGATATATTGTTTGATTTCAATGGTAGTCGGCAAAGTAGATCTGATTAGTTTCAAAGCTTCTCTGACGACAAGCTGAACTTGTAATGGTTGCAGCTCCTGGTCAGCCTGCCTGCTGAATGTGAGGATCTGTTTGACCAGGTTGCTTGCACGTTGCACAGCTAAAAACACTTCCTGTAAATTGTCATGTAACGAGGTTCCTTTTTCAGTATCATCTAACGCCATTTCAGCATATCCCATAACGGAAAAAAGAATATTGTTAAAATCATGGGCGATTCCTCCGGCCAGTGTGCCGATGGATTCCATCTTTTGGGCTTGTTGGAGTTGGGCTTGAAGCTGTTTTTGTTCCGTCACATTAAGAAAGATAGTTAGAATAAAAGATTTACTTGAAATCCGAATGACTCTGGCAAACATAAGTGCAGCGATAATGGCGCCGTCCTTGGTCTTAAAATCCATCTCCAATCCATTGACTTCTCCGGATGTCTGTAACTCCTTTATAAATCTGTCCCTGTAATCATCAGAGTAAAACCCAACTTGTGTTGTTGTTTTTCCAATGATCTCTTCTTTGGAGTATTTGGTCAGATCACAAAACATATTATTGACATCAGCCAGTTTGCCTGTTTCTATTTCAGTAAGAGCAATGGCTTGAGGAGATAAATCGAAAAGGCTGCGGAATTTTTTTTCGCTCTCTCGCAACGCCTCTTCGGCCTGCTCACGTTCTATGATTTCCTGATGCAACTGGGCATTGGCTGTCTTCAATTCTTCTTGACTTGCTTTAAGCTGTTCCTTTTTCACCGTGGTTATAGACAACTGGGCCAGCATCCGGTTAAAATCTTCTATTAGTTGTCCCACATTTCCGGACATAACTGGTTTTACCCGTATATCAAAGTTACCTTGATTGACTGCTTTAGTCGCCGCTTGAAGGTTGGTGATGGCACGAGAAAAATAGATCCCTGTCCAAGTCGCCAAAACCATAATAAACACAATACCCAAACCCATAGACAAAAACCCCACTGTTTTGAATGATTGTATTAGACCATTTAATGCGATCATCAAGTAGCGGGATGTGCTTTGAGAAACATCCTGTGCGGCAAGAATAGGATGTGTAAATTCGTCAATATAAGTAGTTGTCGCAACGCCAAATCGAACACCGTCTGCGGTTTTTTTATTAAGCGGGGCTATGTACATAAATTTATCACGTATTTCTCCGTCAGGATCTTTCCATTTGTAGTATCCATGTGAATATCTTCCATCCAAACTGGCTTCCATGATAGCCCAAAACCCCGGCAGTTTATCCGATAGCGAATGTAAGTCTAAATTTTCTGTTTGTGAATTTTTGTGAAAGCGATTAATAGCGGTATCAACATCATGAAGGGCTGTGTATCCTTTTTTGCCCACGGGTTGAACAGCGATTTCTCTGAATTTTGAGTCATTTTGCAGGTATTCTACCGTCATCTCAGGGTGGGCCTGAAGGTATAATTCCAACTGAAGAACCACATCCAGTACTTTCTGGCGAACAAAGTCTTCTGCCATTTTTCTCATTACGGCTTCACTACGTTGCCACTGCTCTTTTTGCCCTTGGTAAACAGCATAATTGATTTGGGTGAGAAATCGGTTATCGAATATGTTTATTAAGTAACCAAAGATTATTATAGGAATCAAACCTGAAATGATTGTAATAGCTATCAATCGGGTGCTGAATCTTTTGGGTAAAAGCCTTGAAAATTGCATAATAATCGCCTTTCAATCAATCAACAATGTTATCGGTTTTTAAAATAACTTGGCGTTTAATTTTAATGTTCAAATTCTGTGCCTTTTTCAAATTCAAGGATAGCTTCTTGATAATAGGTTTCTGTGAGGGAATTGTCCGCACATTAACTCCTGATAATATCTGGACAATAGGATCGGCGGCTTGTCGACCAATTTCGTAAAAATCACAATGTACCGCCATCAATGCACCATCTTCTACGGATTTTTCTGCAACTGAGACAACGGGTATCTTGTGTTCATCCGAGATATGAATGATGGTTTGTAAGTTTTCAGGTGAATTTAGGATAGGATCAGTCGGAATATAAATGGCATCAACTTTTTGTGCCACTGATTTAACCACTTTTTCAAGTTGTGACAAATCCTTCTTGGGGAAAGAAACGGTTAGGGGCTT
>JAFCZU010000666.1 GCA_019314185.1 Deltaproteobacteria bacterium
CCCGGGAGAAAGACGGAGAAAACAACAAATATTAATAAAGCGGCTTAAAGAAATGCACTTCTTTTTGAATAAAACAATTATGAAAAAATGCGACAAGTAGCTTGACAAACACCGGAAGTCACAAAACTCTCATAACAGGTTAAACATTGACGGCCTCTCTGAAACCAATTGATATCTGGATGATCAGTCCTATACCATCTTTGATCAGGTTTACAGCCTGCTATTTCATTAAGAGGAATAGCTCTGCAAACACAAATCTTTTTGCATTTCGGACAATGCATTTTCGTACCACCATCTTTCCCCATAGCTCCTCCGGTATTGTATTGCAGAACCTTGCTAAGCCGCCAGAGATACGAAGATCAGCTTGAGCTGTTTGTTAAACCTCATGATGCTAATTTCAATCCAGATCGTTGGTAATACTGGTAAAGTGAATCTGAGGTGTCAAATATTTCTGCCACCTTGTAGTCGAAAGGCTCTACAACAACATAGTTGCCTCTGGCATCCGTTTTCTCGGAATTGGCAACATGGTTCGTCCTCCATCAACACTAACTAGGATAGAAAAGCATATCAAGAAAGAAATTGCCAAGTCGTTGGACATAGAAGACTGTCCGAAAATTATGTCCTTAACGAAAATGTGTGAGAACAAGACAAAATTTGCGGGAGTTTAGACCGTTTTTTCACTCTTTTTGGATTCGCTCATCCCACTTAACCCCTTCGTTTTCGCCTCATAAAACCTCAAGACATTATCTCGCAGACCTTGTTTTAACTTCAGCTTTATCCTCATAAAACTCAGAGGCATAACCACTCTTGCCATTTGATTTTCCGGTTAGTGTTATTCCTCTTGTTTTTGCAGTTATGTCATTTTTCGCCTGTTGCTGGTCCAAAGTCCATTTTAACGATTGCTTCTTATTTCAGATCATACATACCTTCACGCATATACCGGTAAAAAACTCGAATGTTCTCTCGTTCCCAAGCTCTGCCTTGCTTTACGGCAAACCAAGCTCATGACAAAATCTATGAACAGGAATGACTCTTACGTTATTTTTTTCATAATCCCGATCGCCCCCATGCACCTGATAAAATTTCGGGATCGGCGTTCTTTCCATAAAATAGTAGATGGAGGGAGCTATGTTTTTATCTCCTGCCTTGCATTCCACCGCAAAGAGCGGAGCTCCTTCTTTCAGCACAACAAAATCTATTCCCCGCTTGTCCGTATCCCGCAGAAAACGAAGCTCCATGCGAAAACCTTCTGTATCTTCAATAAAATGACAATATTTTAAAAGTTGTGACGCAATGAAATTTTCAAACCTCGCACCTGGTTCGGGAACAATGGACCAGTCCCATAAATAGAGTTTTCTTTCCTTTTTAACCGCTCTTGTTTTTGGCGGGCCATATGGCGAAATGCGAAAACAATAATACATCCTTTCAAATATCTTAAGCCACCGTTCCACGGTTTCATGGGCAACATCAAGAAGCTCTTTCAGATTCTTCACTGAAAGAGGAGAAGCGATTCTTCGTGGAAGTTCATCTGCAAGCAGTTCGAGCAGACTTATCTCTTTGATGTTCTCAAGATCTCTGATATCTTCATATATTACCCGCTGGAGTCTCTCCCTTTGCCATCTCGCGGGGAAAAAGGATGAAGCCGGTAATAATGGTATCTGCCATGCAAGGAATCACCACCCTTGCTGTAATAATCGAGTCTTGCCGATCCTGTAATAATAAATGATATTTCAGATCTGTTTGTGTCGTAAAATCCTTTGACCAGATTCCGCCATCTTGCGAATTTGTGTATTTCGTCTAATATAATACATTTCTCGTTTGCAGGCAGTTCTCCCTTAAGCAATGACGGTCTTGCTCCAGGATCATCCCAGTTCATGTAGGCGGGATGTTTTTCACTCGGTTCAGGCAGAAAGTTCAATGCAAATGTCGTCTTACCCACCTGCCTTGGTCCGCCTATAAAAACCATGGTTGATTTCAGGTCTTCCTCAACCGATTTTTTTATGTACCGCTCATATATTTTCTTCATGATAAAAATCACCTTAACACGATTTTACTCATGAGTAAAGTAAGATGTGCAGGAACTTTTCTCTGTGCGCTCCGTGGATTTTGTGAGAGATTTAATGGTATGTCGCTTATTTCGCAGACCTTGTTTTAACTTCAGCCTTATTCTCGTAAAATTCAGAGGCATAGCTGCTTTTTCCGCTTGATTTTCCCGTCAGTGTTATTCCTCTTGTTCTTGCGCCTATGTCCTTTGCCTTTGTTTTGACAAAATAGACTCCTCCCTGAGAGTAAAGGTCAATTTCGCCCAGCGGTGATGTGCTTGCATATACGGTTATATTTTCCTCACCGAATGGAGGGGTTCTATCCGAAAATCCGTTCTATTCTCTTCTGGTAAATCTCAAGAAACTTGTCCTTCAAGCTCTCATTCAGGAAGCTTTCTGCTATCATGTTTTCAATAGCAGGTTTGATATCATGCAAGCGTAACAGGGAGTTGGCGGACTGTTTGTTGGTAAGTTCGAAATGCTCCGCCAGTTTTCTTCCGGTAGTACAAGCCTTGAGTTGACAAGGTCATATACCGGGGAGAGGTGATAGCCGATGTTTTCTTCTTTAATGAGTGTGGGCAGCGGGACGCCCATGCAATTATGTGTTTCGTGTATCGTATTAGGAACGGGGATGAAATAAGATACACGAATTACCCGAAAAGAACAATAAGATGTGCCGTTCAATTGCGCTGAATTGTGTCTAACTTGCGCCTTAATTGTATTTAGCGCAATTATTGAAAATAACAAAATAATTGTATATACAGATAGTTAACGGATTAGATTGCACCAAACTTGGGCCGAACTTGGGCCGAACTTGGGCCAAAATTATTATCTTTCTGAATTAATCGTCGACCCTTGGATACCATTTGGCTGCACTGGTTTTGCCGACAACACATATCATTTTTTCTCTTTTCATTTCAGCAAGTATCTTTTTTACCTGATCCCTTGAGAGTGAGGGTAACACCTCACTTAAATCACGGAATTGACTTCCCTGTTTTTTATTGTCTTTAATGTGCTTCAATAATAATTGTTTATTGGTTTCGCGGTCCAATCCGTGCTTGCGAGTATAAACGCCCTTTTTATCAACGAATTCGTAAAACTTGCCGGAAAGAATGAGTTTCCGTCCAATGCGTTCAATGGCGCCGGATTTGAGCAATAATGGAACACGTTCTTTCGCCCAGGGGGGGAGATTAAATCAAGGGCAATAAAATCGGTGGCTTCGAAAGACACTTGACGCTCACGACCGATCTTCTCCAGAAATGTTAAAAAGCGTGGGTCCTGTACTTTCCCGTATAGCGTAAGGAATACTTCATAGTCATCAGTTCCGCTGTAATCAGGCGGTTGTTTGCTCTCGCGGGCGCATAGTTCGAACATCCGGTTGGCCCCCTGACCGGAACGCTCAACCATTCCGCATTTGGCAAATACCTCTGCGATGCGCCGGTTGCGAGGATGCTGCTTCCAGAGAATGTTTTCCGGAGTTATACCGGACGGCAAGTTCGATTTTTGTGGGATACTGTTTAATGAATACAGAACCTGCGTGTCTATAATCCCTGTGGCTGACGGCGTTTAGAATGGCTTCACGAATCACCAGCTCGTTAAAAGTCGGAATCGTCAGCATAAAAAGGCCGTCCTGGTATTGATATTCATCGTTCCGAAGATTGATGGTATTCCAGAGATCGTCATAGAGTTCATGCTGGGGGACGCTGGTGCTTTTGTTGCTTTATTTACATAAATTCATGCTGTAAAGTGCTGGGGGACATCCTACTTAACTGCATTACTTTAACACCTCCCACATTCCTTCGTAACTATCAAGCAGTTTCCTGCCTTTTTCCTTTTCCTTTTTCTACAAACTGGCGGTATCTGCGTCTTGCAACTTTCCTGGTTTCACCAAAATAGCGAAGAACATCTTCGATGGTTTTTTCGGCTAAGGGCTTATTTTCTGTTTACCAGATAGTAGCAACTTTTTTGGATTGTCTTAATTTCTTGTCAGCAGTAACCAGTTTGGCATTTTCGATGATTGAAGTTGCAGCGATGATTCTGTCAGCGGGGTCCTTGTTATTGTCCGAAAGCAAATTTGTGGAAAGCGCTGCTATCTCCGGCGTGATTCCCAGAAAAACGTATTCGTTGGATTCTAATATCAGTTTTATGAATTTCAGGTATTCGATATCTATACTGAGTCTTCCTTTATGCATCAGCATTGCTATTTCCCACAGCGAGATTTCACAAAATATTATTCCATCCGAATTATTGGCGGCTGAAATGGCTTTTTCTGCTTTTTTGGAGAGCATCTCTGGCTTCAAAGCATTCCAAATGATTATGTGCGTATCTACAACAATCATTTCATAGCCTCCCACTCTTCATCAATTGGGGATAGGATATCACCAATAGTAGCATTCTTGCCCAGTTTCAACAAAAATTCTCTTGACTTCTCCCTCTTATCTTCCACAGGGACAAGTCTCGCCATTTCATGACCGCGTGAAGTAATTGTAACAACCTGCCCTTTCTGAACCTTTTTTAGAAATATTGACAGATTTTCTCTCAGCGTACTGACACCTATTTTTTCCATATCTTTGTCACCCCCATTTTCTGTACAAATTAATCGTACAACTCAATCCAGGGGAAATCAATGTTTTTTTGATCCTCCAGATGAATATGGGCCATGCTGGGGGTGGGGACGCTGGCAGGTTTGTAATATTCAGCTATCAGGGCGAATGGGGGACGTTGTTTCATATTTCCATTTCTGCTATCTTTACAGCAATATCCTTCTTATTGCCAAGAATATTTTCACCGCTTTCCACAATTCTGCTCACCGACGAGGGGCTCAAGATCAAAGGCTTCTGATACAGTATTTATTAGGGCATTAAGAGATGGTCTGGGACCTGTTTGAGATTCCCATTCCTCTCCGGCTTTACTCAATGCTTCATTCACGAAATCCCCACTACCCAGTATCCTCGCATCTCCCTTATCGCGCGCTTCTTTCTTTCGCCCGAGGAGGCCCGCTTTGTTGCCACCGGCACTTCGGACCAGGCCACCGCCCTGGAATTCAGGCCGTTTTCCTTGCTCGATACCATTCTTAACAAACTGCCGGTATCTTCTACGGGCTACCTTATGTGTTTCACCAAAATGCAGAAGGACATCTTCGATCGTCTTCTCCGCAAGAGATATGTTTCTGAC
>JAFCZU010000229.1 GCA_019314185.1 Deltaproteobacteria bacterium
GAAAAATTTGGTTGTTTTTTGAATATTAATTTAATATGATGTCAAAGTATATTGATTTTTCGGCATAGGTGTTTTTTTAAAAGTAAACTGTTTATAGGGTGGCTGAATAGTTACCAAATTTTTTACAAATACACACCTTAACAATCTCATAAATCAAAAAATAACGAATATACACTGGAATGCCAGAGCCTCATATCGATTCTGAAACAGATGCCCGTGGCGTTTGTGCCGCCGATTGTAGTGCATTGCATAGCTGGTTAAAAGGCGTTTCATAACCGTAGAGATCGGCGTGGTCCCGGTTTTCAGCAGCAGGTGAAAATGATTGGGGATCAACGCCCACGCAAAGCATTGTGTGTTTGTGTCAGTCAGGATTAAAACGAGCCGGTCAACAAAAAAATCCCGATCGGCATTATCATCAAACACCTTTCTTTGGGCTATCCCCTGGAAATAATATGATGTAGCGCCCCCGGCGCATCTATGCGGGCTTTGCGTGGCATAAAAACTTCATAACATATAAAAAATCACATATCAACTTATATTCTGACGTACGTCCCCTACGTTTCCCCCAAAAGTAAGTTTGTCGAATGTCAAGGGCAAACCCTCTTCCGCTCGCGCTCGCTAGGGCCTACCTGGAAAAAAAGAGATGTTACCACTGTTGACCCAGTCCCTCACCCGGTAGCATACTGGGTACCTCGGATTCACCGCGGAGGAAGCGATACAGGTCATCTATCTCTCCCGTACCTTCTCTACCGTAAAACAATCGACCTCCTCGAAAGCCCCATATGTGTGTGCCTATTGAAATGACGTATGGTCCGCGGCTCACAGAAAATTCTGCAAGTATACGCTGGCAAGGCACACATACATTTAAATCTAGACCAACCACACCCATTGCCCTGACACCCATCCCGGCAAGTTGGGGCTCCACGTGTAAGAACCGTTCTCTAGAAAGTCCTACTGGCCGAGGCCGGTGGGTGGACTCAAGTACATTCCGCAACAAATTCTCGACTTGGTTTCTTGCAGGACCACTACTCAAGATACCACTCAATGCCGGTTGGTCATTTATTATTTGATTTATGACCTGCTGCGTCGGCCGCCCTCTAGACCTACTACCGCTAATCGCATAAAGACTGCGCTCCTGCGCCAATGCGTCAATTATCCGAGTCCGATATTCCGGCTTAAATAGCGGAAAACCACGAGTGTTAACAGCCTGCTGCAGCGCATCATTTACTTGTTCCAATGATTCCCTCGGTAATCTTCGCGGGGCGCTAGCAGCAATCTGCCTTCCTGAATTTTTTAAGGCAGACATTTCTTGGAACGCTTCCGCCGCCGCCCTAGCTCTCCCTGCTAATACGAGCAACTCATCAGCATTGACGTCATCAAGGTCTATAAAGCATTGTGGACCATTAGAAAAGCGACACCAATGACGGCTTTCTATATGTCGACGGTAGGTATGACTTCCAACGGGAATCTCTACATCATATTCTCTTGCATATCGGGGGTTAGTTACAGGCCTAACGTATTCAGGTGAGCGAACTCTACTACGGAGCATAGCTGCTTCAGTGGCAAGTTCTTCGGTCGATTCTTCCGCAAATTCACTCGCACCACGTTCCGCGGCTGTTTCTGCCCCACCCCGTCCAGCAAGAGCCTCGACCGTCTCCTGCGCGCCTCGCTCCGTGGTCTCTCGAGTGGTCGTCTCCAGCGCTTCGCCCGCAGCCCTGCCAGCCATGGACTCAGCCATCTCCTCGCCCACCTCACGTGTGACTCGACCGCCAAGGGCGACCGCGACCTCATCACCGAAACGGACTATCCTGGTTGCAATTCGAGTCAGCGCTTGAATCACTGAACCAATGGCACCCCGCCCGGCTCTCGCGGCCGCCGGAACAATGTTGTCCGCAAGACGCATCAACAATCTGCCAAGACGCCCCAAGAGGCGAAAGATGGGGCCGAAAATAATATCGCTGGCGTAGTCCACAACCCTCGCTATCTTCTGAATGACCTTCATGATTCCCTTGGCAAAGGTGACGGTACCGGCGCTCAAATAGGCAATTACGACCTCGGCGACGATGGTACCGCCGAGCCAGCCGATGAACTTGCCAACCCTGAAGACCGCGCGCGAGCCGACTCTTTCTGCGCCCGGCGCCAGCAGGGCGTCGATGGTCCGGTCTGCAAGCTGCCGCCCCTGCGCCTGGATATAGTCCTGCCCGCGCTCCCACAACTGGCCGAGGCGTTCGCGTAAGGTCTCGAAGGTGGATCCTTCACTCCCGCTAAAGTACTCCCTCAACGCGCTGTATAAATTGTCCCTGATAGTCTCGGACGGTTCCCTCAGGTCCTGACCCAACCTACTTAAGCGCACGCCAATCTGTTCCAGACTTTGGTCCGTCTCAGTCCCCGGCGCCGCCTGGGTTGACCCACGCTGGCGCTCTGTACGCCCACCAGAAAGCCCTGCTGAAGAACGGCTCGGTTCACCAGTGCCTGCCACGGGCTGTTGAGACGGCCTGCGGCGCCTAGGACCAAACAATCGACCAGCGATATCGGAAACCCACACCGAAAATCTGAAAGGTGCGACGGCAAGTTGGAAGAGCAGCTTGAACGGGTCTGTGAGCGCTTCCCAGATTCCCTGCAACACGCCCACCACAAAGCCGATAACAAACTCCGGTCCCGAGAAGAGGAGTATTCGCGCGATCCTGTCTGTAGCTTCGATTTTCTTTTCCGGGTCCCTTTCCCGAATGCGCTCCAGAAAAGCAATGATCCCGGGTTTGAGCACATGCCAAAGCGGGCCGAATGTAGGAAAATCTGGGATACTCCTAAGGAACTCAGTGATGATCCTCAACACAAAATCAATAATAGGTTCCTTATAGCAGTTGGGTATCAGAAGCCAGGCGCCTAGGGCGAGCATGTACACGATGATCCCGGGGAGAAGCGGGGGATTTAATGCTCCGATTCCCAGCATGGTAACGATACTTGCTATGGGTCTGACCCTTTCCCAGGTGCGGGCGATCGTTCTACGGGCCTTCGCCAGATACTTTGGCAACGAGGTCGTTGCCCAAATCCTGAAGCGCTTGACAGCACTGCGCAACCTACCCACGAAACGCACGGCCATGTTCAATATCGGCACACCGGATAAATCGCCCAACAGGTTCAGGATGGAGGCCACGATGCCAGTCAGTTGACCGTTCAACCATCGAAAACCGCGTTCCATCGATCCACCGAAATCCTGCGCGACTTCGAGGAATCTGGGCAGGATCGTGTCTCGAACGGCAGGATCTTGAGTAGCACTGGCCACCATGTTCGGATCGTTTCGATGTACCCAGATCCAGCGCGCCATGGTCATGAAACTTCGTCCCGATTCAACCACTTCGTGGAGTAAACGCAGCGGACTGAAGCGGTAAAATCTGCGCCCGAGCTCCATAAAGTTACGGTACACCCTTGGCGCCGACCGCAGAAATCCTGTCCAGACCAGATTGGCCTTGTTCCTAAACCAAGTAAGAATATCTCCGGAATCATCAGTGGATAGCCCCAGCCTCCGTGCAACCCAAGTCCACACAGGACCGACCAGCGTCCTCGCACGCGAAAGCCAAACGCGGAGCGTAGCCCCAAGGTTCTGCAAACCACTCCAGATTTGGGGTATGGCATCGACCGCCGGCTGGACAAAGAATCGGACTGTTTCCGCAATGAGCTCATTGACCCGGCTCACACCGGAACGTAGGTTCTCGAATATCGGATTCTGGAGAAAGTCCCGTGCCAGTTCGTAGAGGTTGTTCATGTACGTGGCGAACGCCGAACAGGAGCCCCCATCTCCTGAAGCATTCCGCTGAAATCTCGCAAAAATGCGGATGAACCAGGCTTGCGCTCGCGCGAAGACGTCTCCCAGATCCACACGCCCGGACAGCGACGTGAACACCCTTGCCAGAGTCGATCCGATACGCTCACGAATTACCTCCAGCGGCCCCCGCCGGATGAAGCTCACCAGCCCCTCTGGAAGCTGTGCTAGTATGAAACTGGTGGTCGTACCGGGAACCTCGGCAATGCGCTCTGCGACACTGCCCACAAACTCACGTCCTCTTTCGACAGCGCCACCAATGTCCTGGCGTATGCGCGCCCCAAAGGTGGTGACACTCTCGAGTGCGCCGCCACCGTTGTCCGTGCGTTGTATCACCTGTGTGGATGGTCCACCGCCTTGCTGCACCACATGCGTCGCCTCATGGGCCATCAGACCGATATCGTCGGCACTTTGATGCGGACCGAGCCAGATATGCGTGCCGTGGGTAAATGCCTTTGCCTGCAAAGATATGGCAGCATCGTTGGAATTTGCATCACTGTGCACACGCACATTACCGAGATCAGCCCCCAGAACTGGTTCTATGCGCGAGCGCACAGTATCGGGGAGTGGTAATCCTCCGCTTGACAATTGGATGGTGCGTTGGAAGTTAGGGCTGATACGTGGTGCGGACGCGCCTTCAGCCTTGGTCTGTATAGCGGGGCCTTCTCCATGATAATTTTCAGTATGTTCAGCGTGAATATGTTGTATGCTGAAGGCAGATAACCGTTTGGGTTGAATGATGGGTTCTTCCTCGTTTTTCGGTTCAACCATGCGCTGGATACCGGGCATAGCGTTTCCACTTAACTCCTCTTCCTCTTCTTCCTCAACCCGTCTTTGAATCAGAGAACTGGTCTGCTCAGTGATGAGTTTGGTCTGAACTAATTCCTCCTCTTCTTCCTCTACGTCCGTCTCTTCCTGTCTTTGAATTAGGGGAGTAATTTTATCAGAGATGGGTTTAGTCTGGACTACTTCCTCCTCTTCTTCCTCTTCCTCCACCGGTTGTCGCTGCAGCTGCGGCTCAGGTATCCGCATTACCGCATCCGCCATGCGGTCTGCCTCCTGCTCGTACTTGTCTCTTGGATGGCCGATCTTAAGCTTGGCCTGCAAAGCCCCTGACCTGACCAGCTTCTGTACTGCCTGGTTGCCGATGGTCCTCTGGAGGTACAGGACCTGGTCTGCAGGTGAGTTCATTGATTGAGACTGGTCAGCATTCCTTGATTGAGATGCCGTATTTTCTCTTTTTACCTCAGGCTTCTTAGCAGCCACCTGGACTTTTTCACCCATTTGCTACCTCAACATTTAGATAATAATAAATAACCAAAGCTCACGCTCCACTAGAAAAAAACAACAGAAAACAAGAATCTATAAATTCAACCCATCCCTTTTGAACAGCTGTATATCTCACCATTCTCCTTTTCGATCTTCTCTGCCAGTTCAGGATTAATGATCCCCTTCTCATAATCCTGCCACACCTTCCACTTCTCATTATCCTTACAGTCAAAACCCCGGCAGGGCACTGTCCTGTGTTCCCGTACTGTGCATTTATAGGTCTCCCTGTCAAGGTGAACACAGTATCCGTCATCACCATGGGCGATAAGGTAGGGTCTTCCGAATTCCCAATTTATGATTCCCTCCTCCACATCCTGCCTGGAAAGAGCAAACGGGAACTTGCAGCAGATTGCCTTACAGATATCCAGCCGCTCCAGGCAATCAGAATCGGCTTCATGTTCAAAGGTATACTTATCGTATTCAGGATCCTGGTACATAAGACCCATCCTGCTTTCCACGAACTTCGAAAGCAGGCCTTTTTCATCCAGGATTTCTATGAGGGCATACAGGAAAGAGGCAACCTCAAGCGTCTTCGTGGTGTTGGAATTGATGCGGGTGTGGGTGTAGAGCAGACCTCGGGAAAGTTCTTCATACTTCATAGTAATACGCGAATTTCCTGTCTAATAAAATCATGAAACAAAAAAAATGGAAATATCCCAATAATATACCGTGGACTTTTGATGAGTTATGTTTTAATTAAGTCCCACTTTGATTTTTTTCTAATTCTTCTACTCTTTTAATCAATTCATCCAATTGAGCTTTATAGATTGCATGATGCACTTCCGAAGCACAGAACTTTTTAAGATAACCTGACCAGGGAATGCTATTCTCCCCATGGCTGCCCATAATCCAGGCCAACCAGTTAAATGTTGGAACGTATTTACGAAGTTCCATATTCCTTATCATAGGTGCAGAAATGATGTTCCCCCGTTTAACAATTGTATTAACTGTATCAATCTCACTTTGAAGAGTTGGTAATTTTGATCCATTCCATATGATAATGTTACCCACTGAATCTTGATACTCTAGTCCAACCTTAACTTCGAATTTATCGATATTTTCATTAATTGTATGTAGCACTGTTATTGATTTGGTTTGATTTTCATATGTGTCAGCATTAATTACCCATTTTATATTGTTTACTATTTCATCTGTTTCAAATTCATAGATGTCTGTGACTTGGATAACATCCTCTGAATCCTTATCGAGAGTTCTCTTAATCTGATAGTAGATACTCTTTTTGGTACTTTGCTCCACAAAATCCCATTCTACCCACTTAGAAAGAAAATCAAATCTTTCTTTACAGCTGATCGTTGCCAGAAGTATGTAATGGCAACAGTCAGAAGGCGGACAGGGAAAAGGCTTCGTACAGGGTGTAAAGGGCTCAGTAGTATCACCGGTTTCAGGTGCATCAGGTGGATGGTCCCAGACCTCTATGCAAAAACCTTCCTGTATCCTGCTGAAGTTGCAGGTTTTTTCTTCACAGCTCCCGCCCGGTGCATACACAGGTTCAGGTTTTGTGCCCCGCTCGTCATATTTGATCACAACATATAATGCCTCATATGCTGCAGTGGTTGCACATGGTTTTACCGTAAGATCCACGGTCTGTTCCTCACAGACAAGGATCTCATTTCCAAAACAATCAAGCGCCAGACCACCCTCTATTATTATGTTCGGGCTGGGGGGAACGGTAGGTTTTACCTTCAAACCGCACACAACACCCCACCCATGGAGCATCCGGTTGAGCAATTTTCTTTTTTCAATGTGGTATATCTGCTCTTCCCTGAAATCCCTTTCAGTCATCAGCATTCCATGAAAATAATTTGTTCTTTTTATATCGTTATAGCTGCAGTGCTTATCTTTACATTCATCTGTGGTCATTTTCTTCCTCCTTCAATCTGTTATACTATCATTTTAATTTATGACTCTACATGGAACCAGCTCAAAAAATCAGTCCCCTGTGTCCCGTTACCAGATGGGAATTCACCGGAAAAGCTTCCGTCCAGGGCTTTTCCTTTTTTGTTTTCTTCATTACTAAAAATTGAACTCCCTCTAAGGATGATCTCAAAATCCGCCCCTTCATCACTCTGTGTTATCGCGGAACGTTTTTCATCTTCCAGTTCATCTTCTATCCACGTTTTTTCAAATTTAAATATAGCGCTCGTGGTTTCATCAACATTATCGATTAAATAAATTTCTTCTGAAGGGATATATTTCAATAATCGATATCTGGTACTGTGTTCTATTGTGATAACTGCAATCAAAAATGTATGTTTATTGATAGTTTCATGGTACATGCGTTTGTTAAAAGTTACTTTCAATCCATTCTTCTGGACAAAATCATCCCATTGTATCGTTTGATTATGAATCGCAATGCTGCTAACTGGCTTTTCAATCGTCTGTTCAGTCTGTTCACTTATCTGTTCAATAGTCTGGTCACTTATCGGTTTATCGCTCCATTCAATACCTGTGACACGGGGTAAGTCCCCGTGATAACAGTTGATCTGGTCAAAAAGCAGTTGATTGCTGTAAACAAGTTTTCTTTGATTGCAGGTATCGATTTCCTCAACTTCTCCATTTACAACAGTCACTATTGCCAGGATGATACATGAACATTCAGGACACTGCTGACAGTTTTTAGTTTTCTCACAAAGATATCTGTGGAGCGATTGCTCTTTTTCCTCTTTTGTTCGCTGGCAGAAGTGTTCATGCTCTAATTCTTGAGGAATACGAATGGGTGTTATTTTCCAGCTGTCCCGAATACGGTTAAATTCATGTTTTTCAGTCTCATCACAGACGATGGAAGGAAGATTCACAACTTCCCGTTTGCATTCATCATATTCAAGACAGATGGCAATGTGTTTATCGTCATTTTGTAGCTCTTCTTTAATTTGTTGCTGATCGCATTCATGATCTTCGGGAAATAACGAAACATACCTGTCTTTTGCATCCCCGCACACCAGGATCTCCCTGCCGCAGCAGTCGATAGCCAGTCCGGGAGTGACTTCCACCCCTTTATTATCCTCTGTTGGTATTACATCTAATCCGCAAACCACACC
>JAFCZU010000230.1 GCA_019314185.1 Deltaproteobacteria bacterium
TTTAAATATCAAAAATATATTTTCTTTGAATTTAATTTTTATACTTGAGTCGTCATCAGAATACAAAACAAATTGTATGACAATTAGTAGAAACAATTAGCCTTTCAGTTTTATCCCCCATATCTTATTTTTTTTACTTCCTTATCAGATCTTATTCTTTTGCAATAATCCAAATATACATTTTTGTCTTTATGGTAAAAAATACCATGAAGACAATGATTAAATGTGCCAATTGCAGGAGCATTGTTTCTGCTAATCCCCGTGTAAAAAACCAAAAGTACTGCAATCGAAAAACCTGCCAACGTGTCAGAAAAAACAAATGGAAACAAAGCAAAATAGCAACTGATTCTGATTATCAAAACGATCAAAGGGATTACCATAAACAGTGGATTGAAAAGCATCCCGGATATTATCGGAATTATCGCAAACAGAACCCGGATTATTGTGATCGAAACCGTGAATTACAGAAAAAACGGGATAAAAAACGCTGTTTAAAACAATCTTGCAAAAGAGACGCGTTAAAGCATTTTTCTGCTATTCAACCTGGCACTTATAAGCTCATACCCTTCAACAGAAAAAGAGACGCGTTAGAAGGACAGATTATTGTTATTCCAAGGTGTTAACTATTTTTACTAAAATCTTGCAAAAGGATACTCGATAGCTTTTTATGAAATCCGGTTATAAGATGGGCGCAAAGGAGATGAAAAATGATAAAAACAAAAATACTTTGCCCAAATCGAGTACGCAGAATAACCGGCAGCTTTGCATTTATTGAGCATCGATTTTTACGTGACGGATTTTGGGAGAGTCTCACCCATCGTGAACTATTACTTTACCTGTTCCTTCTACTGGTGGCAGATCGGAATGGAGTTTCTTACTATAGCTACGATAAAATTTATTCGCTTTTAAGAATTTCCATGGATGAATATCTGAATACTCGGAATGCTTTGATTGATAAAGACTTGATCGCATTTGACGGATATTATTTTCAGGTACTTTCTTTGCCCAAAATATCTGTAAACCAGCCTTTAAGACTTCTTAAATCTCAGCAGCAAATGGAAAGAGATGATCCGGCTACTATACGTCATCTTATCTGCCAATCGCTTAAGGAGGACTGAACATGGTTAGGCGATTAGAAAAAGCCGTCAGTGATTATCTGTTATGGATGATATCCAATGGATATGCCGACAGCACCTGTATGCGTTATGAGCAGGCATTGAAGCATTTTCTCTATTTTATAAACCAAAGGGCAATCCCATGGGATGTCGTTTTTAGCCGGAAGTTTTTGAAGAATACCTCGATTACTATACTCGCGTAAAAGATATTAGTCGCCTTCAGATGCTGCGCACAAGAAGAACGCTGACCGCCTTTGGCGATTATTTTGACAAAAACAACATCATGCTGAAATCGGTTCGGATTGAACAGATAGATGCTTTTTTTGTAGCGTATAACAGGAACTATACAAAGGAAACCTGCGGAACAAACCGTTCGATACTTCGTGGATTTTTAGCATGGCTGCACCAGAACAGGATACTGAAAAGAAATTTTGCCCCGCTGATTATCGGAGCAACTGTTTTTGCTCAGAGCAAACCGCCGAAGTTTTTAAGACCAAATGAAATAAGATGTCTGTTTGAAAGCTTGACCGGTACTACGCCAATAGAACTCAGAACAGCAGCAATGGTTCACCTGGGATTCTACCTGGGGCTCAGGCCGAAAGAAATCAGCCGGATACGGCTTGACGACATTGAATTTAAAAAACAAGAGATTTGCATACCGGACCGGAAAAACACAAATCCGGCCAGGCTTCCTTTGCCTGATCGTTGCATCAAAGCTGTTGCCGTCTATATTATGGGATGTCGTCCAGCGACAGACAACCGCAGACTTTTTATCACTGTTCGTGTGCCATACAGGCCGCTATTGCCGGTTACCGTCAGCAAGGATATAACAGGTGCAATGAAAAAGGCAGGCCTATCGTCAACAGCTTACTGGCTTCGTCATACATATGCCCAGAATTTACTGGAAGCAGACGTGCCTTTTTTTGAAATCAAAGAAATGATGGGCCATGACAGCATACAAACAACCCGGCGATATCTTCATGTTCACACAAAATTAATGCGCGAGGTTCTTTTTGATGACAAGTCCTTTTAAAAGCTTTCTTTCGCTGCAACTGGAAGAATATGTCAATTACCGAAAAACTCTGGGATTTAAAATAACATCCATAAAGTCCCATTTAAAGAAATTTGACCGATATCTTCTAAGCGCATCGCCCCAAATGGATTTGTCCCCTTCCTTTTTCCTTGAGTTTAGAAAAAACATCAACGGATCCCCGCGAACGGTAAATAATACACTGTCTGCCGTAAGGGGCTTTTATAGCTATATGGTGCGAAATGAATATGTGGCCCAAAATCCTCTGCGGGATATACCGCCATATAAAGAAAACGCCTTTATACCGTTTATCTTTTCGGGCAAAGAAACAGATGAGATAATTCATGCCGTGTTAAAACGGATACGCCGTGACAAAAAGTATTTTTTTAATGACATAATGGTGTATACCGCCATCATACTGCTTGCCAGGTGCGGCATGAGAATATCAGAACCACTCAGGCTGCATCTGAAACATTATCGCAGACATGAAGCTACGATCTATATTGAAAAAACAAAGTTCTACAAAGACCGTTTGATACCGGTTCCAAGAGCGGTATTGGATGAATTGAATAATTATCTTGCCGTAAGAAAAACATTATTTTGCGATGACAATCCTTACCTTTTTTCAGGAAAAGCAGGTAAAGGCATATCGGCCAATCGAATATATCCTGCCTTTCATCGAGCCGTCGAAGATATTGGTATAACCGAACCCGCACAGCCTGCGACATTCTTTTGCGGTAAACACGCTTAAACGAATAAAAGACAAGGGAAAGTCGCCCCAACAGGCGCTGCCGGTTCTTTCTGTTTATATGGGACACAGCAAATACAGGTATACGGCTGTTTATCTGAAGCTGACAAATGCTAAACACCGCCGACATCTGGTGGATTTTACCATATCAAGGCAGGATGAACTATGAATCTTCATGCCTGCCTTTGCCGGTATTTTACAGACTATTTGCCGGGAATAAAAGGCGTAAGTCCTGAAACCGTTAAAACTTACAAGGACGCGTTTACGCTTTTTTTAAAGTTTTCGTCAAAACACCTTTCCAAAACGGTTCCTGATCTCAGGTTCGAAGATATTACACCTGCGCTTATCCTCTCTTTCCTTGATTACCTGGAACGGCAAAGAAAAAATAGCACAAGAACACGTAATGCCCGCCTTGTTGCCTTAAAATCATTTGCAAAAATGCTCCGGCTTTTGTACCCGGAACATCATGAAATATCGGAAATGATATTCAACATACCACAGAAACGTTTTGGAAAACGACTGATCGGTTATATGGATTATGACGACATACTTCAGGTGTTTGGTTCAGTTGATTTGAGAAAAAAAGAGGGGTTCCGTGATTACACAATTCTGCATCTTCTTTTTGACTCAGGCGCAAGAGCAAGTGAGGCGGCGAACCTGGAGACCGAATTTTTTGATCCCAACAAAAAGACACTCATCATAAAAGGCAAGGGAGGAAACTATCGCCTGATAGAACTCCAGCCCAAAATAATCGAACTTGTTGAGCGCTATATAAAAAAATACAGACCCGTTCCCAAACCGATATACAGTAATCGCCTGTTTATAAATCAGCGCCGTGAATGTTTTACAAGAAACGGCATTTATCGTGTTTGTAGAAAATATCTTTCAAAAGCGCTTCCTGCCAAACAACTGGAGAATCTCAATCCCGCACACAGCTTTAGACATTCCTGTGCGGTACATCTGCTGCTTTTGGGAAAGTCGCTGACGGATATAAAAAACCACCTGGGTCATGAGAATTTGAAGTCCACCATGGTATATCTGCATCTAAACGTGTCGCGAAAACGTGAAGTTCAGAAAAAGTTTATTAAATATATCCAATCAGCAATATCTGAGGAACCGAAAATTGATGAATTGCTGAACTGGGAAAAAAAGGAGGAAATTTTAGACTGGCTTGATGATCTTTAGGAGTATAGCTCCTGACCAGATATGGATAAGTGCGAAGATGCCGTAATTATTATGTTGCGAGACCGTTTGAAAACGCCTATTGATAAGTGTAACATGTTGTTATATAAAGAAATATAGAATTGTTTGGATTTTGTTCTTAAGTTTTGTTAATTCAATGGGTTAGGAAAACTCGCAACATAAGTGTCAATTCCTGAACCATGATCTTCCACGGTGGTGCGAATCCATTTTTGTTCATCTTTTTCAAACATCTGTGAAATGATTGACAGCTTTTTATCCGGGTCGTATTCCGGGTACCGCATCGGGAACATTTGCTTCAAGAGTAATCTGATCACTGCGAAATACCGTCAGAATCAATGATAGTGTTTGCTCCACGATATCGGCCATCCTTGCCGGACTGTGGGTCTGCTTTTCCTGCCTTGCAAAGGTGAGCAGGTTCCGAACGATGGCGGCCACACGCTCGGTTTCATGAATGATTTCACCGGCAAACTCTTCCAGCGGGCTTTCTTTATCCAGTCGGTCTGAGATCAACTGAGCGTAATTCATGATGCCGTTGATGGGGTTATTGATCTCGTGGGCCACACCGCCTGCCAGTTTGCCTAATGAGGCAAGGTGGCTAGACCGTATGGCTTCGGCCTCTAACGTCTTTTTCTCAGTAATGTCGATTGATACACCCAGGGTGGCCGTCATATTGCCTTCGGCATCGCAGAAAGGATAGGCGGTGAAAAGGACTGGAAATAGTTCTCCTGACTTTCTAACCATGGTCGATTCTCCGGTGAACCTTTCTTTTTGTTGCTTCATGGCTTCAATGACATCAGGAAATCTGGCTACGTCTTCCGAAAGAAGGAGCATAGCGACAGGCTTGCCGATTACCTCCTCACGACTATACCCAAAAATCCTTTCCGCACCCGGACTGAACTCCAGTATATGTGCCTCTGTTCCATCCAGATCCGTCATTATGAAGGAGATATTTTCAGCTGCCTCTAAAATGCCCCTGAAACGTGCTTCGCTTTCCATCAAAGCATCCCTGGCCTGGCCGAGCCGGATCAAAGCAAAAACCAGGCCGAAAATAATAGTGCCGAGGAGTAGCACCAACCCACTAAGGGTATAGATAAAGGTTATGGTTTTTTGAGCCAACTTGGATTTGGTGGTCGAAATGCCTGCGGTCCAGATCTGATTCGGCAGGTATATTTCAGAAGCAAGCATTATATGTTGCCCGATAACGCGATGCCCGAAACCCTTTTCTTCTGTTTTTTTCAGCAAATCCTTGGCCCGGGCCATATCGGAAGAATCGGGTAGATCCGACAAAAACTTGCCTCGAAGTTCGACATCACGGTGAAAAAGAATGCGGCCGTCTTCCTGTAATATGAATCCATATCCTGATGTAAGTTTGCTTAATGCCATAGAGTATCGATTGAAAAACGGTTCACTTCTGAGCACGAACAAAACAACTCCTTTAAATACGCCTTTTGAATAGACTCCGGTATAAAGAACCCACCCCAGGTCTAATGGATCGTGGAAAATTTTAGAGGCAACTTCAGGTTGTATATTTAAATCTGATACAATAATCGTTTCTGACAGGAAGATTTTATTGAATGTGTGTTGGGTGTTCTTAAAATATTCAGATTTTCGAAAACTTGATTTCAGTGAAGATGGATTTGTGCCGGCAACACCATTCCCGTCAGCATCCAGGATCAAAATTTCCGAAATTGCATTCGGATTATGGTTTCTTGCAAAATCCAGGTAACTATAGAGTTCTTTATCTATCTTCATGTTACTGTTGGCCAGATACTTTTCAATTCTGATTAGATGAGAACTCATACCTTTAACGTAAAATTGCAGTTGTTTCGATCCGGCATTGACCTGCTCTTTGAGTTCACGCAACGCCCATTGCCGGCCTGATTGCATATAATTGATAGTAACACTTAAAATACCTGCAATAAAACAGGCGAAAACGAGTAACCCCCCAAGAATAAGCATGTATTTTCTTTTAAGCATAAGGGTACCCCCACAGCATTACGGATTTCTGATTACAGATTTTGGATTTGGAAGAACGGTTACAAAAATGTTAATTTTGAATAATGGAATAAAAATCACCGGTTGATATATTCTCACTGGTGATTACCCACGGCTTCACCAAATGCTCTTTCCATTCCGGCCGTTTGCCGGTTTTCAGGTAGTTCACAAGTTTTTCCAAAGCGATTTCTGCCTGACTGATAGGATGCTGAATTGTAGCATCCAACCGGCCTTCACGTATGGCTATCAGTGCTTTGGGAATTGCGTCGGTTCCAATGGTTAAAATCTTTTCTGGTGGTATGTCCGCTTTTTCCATTGCCTCTATAGCTCCTAAAATCATATCGTCATTCTGGGAATATACCGCACTGAAACTTGCGACTTTGGCAAGGGCCTCCTCCATGGCTCTGTAACCTTCGTCGCGTAAGAATCCCCCGCTCTTTTTGAACACGACCTTCATAGCAGGGTATTTTTTGATTTCATCATAGAAGCCTTGTGAGCGGTTCATTGCGGATGTTGCGCCAACACTACCCTCTAAAACAACAACTTTTTCTACACCATTCAGCCTATTAGCAAGGAAGCGGCATGCAAGCCGGCCGGCCTCTACGTCATCTGAACCTACAAAGAAAAGATACGGCGCCCCAGGTACAGTTCGGGAAAAGGTAACCACGGGAATGCCTTTTCGGGAGGCCATCTCAAGTGTTGGAATCAGCTCTTTTGCGTCTACAGGAAGAGTAATAATTGCATCCACACCACGTTGGATTAATTGCTCGATATTTATAGCCTGTTTAGTCGCATCATTATTTGCATCATAGGTGATCATCTCAACGCCTAACTCGGCAGCTTTTTTATGCATGGCATGGTATGCAAACTTCATCCATGTCATCTCCACGTTCATTGGAGCAAATCCTATGGTAATTTTGCGATCTTGTTCACCCTCTCCACGAGAACATGCGGAAACAAAGAAAGCGAGAGTTAAAACCACTATCATTATTATTAGAAAATTATTTAATCTACGGAATTTCATCGAGTTAGCTCCCTTAGATTCACTTATATGCCGGATATTTACTAATCTTGATTTGATGTTATTGCCATAATACTCGTTTGTTATCAATATTTCAACATTAACGGTTTGATTACTCAATATTCTTAAATGTGGCATAGAGCGGGAAATGATCTGATGGATAAAGACCGTCAATTGTATCACGGATGACCATGCAATCTTGTTTGAAGATTTTTCCGTGATAGAGAATCCAGTCAATATAATCTCCGTTTATATTCCCTGTGAATCCATGATGGGTCCCCGGAAAGGGTTTTTTAAACGCATTTTTAAAATAACACTCCTTTTCCTCCGGTTTCCGACCATGGCCGGTGAAAATGTTATAGCAGGGACTAAAGGGAATTGCGTTAAAGTCTCCGACCATAATTACAGGGATGTCACTCGGGAAACGAAGTAACCGCTCCATAATAAGTTTGGCGCTCTTGATCTGGACCGAGGTATCAAAGTCAAAATGAGTATTGACACATATGATCATGTGGCTGTCGTTTTTAAACATACCGATAGTGCATTGTCTCGGCCAGAGGCTTTCCCGAAAACGGCTCGGTATTGTGGGTGTTGGACTCAGAAAGAAATGTTCTCGATAGATGCAGGTCCAGGTTTTTTTATAAAAGATAATGTTGTTTTGCCAGAAGGAGGGTGAAGGACTACGTTTGCCGATAAAATCGTATTCCGTCAGCAGTTCATTCAGAAAATCTGTCTGGAAATCATTCGCTTCCTGAAGACCGATGAAATCTGCACGATATTTTTCAAAAAGATAGGGAAAACCCTTTTTGCGGTATTGCCAGCTATTGGGTCCGTCGTCTGCCAATCCAAAACGCAGGTTTAATGTCAAAACAGAGAGCATGGTTATATTTTTACATTGAGAACCTGGTTCTTTAGGCCAGGTCAGAGTTTCCGGCCCCGCCTGAAGAATCACTGCAAGAGTTTGAAGTGAACTAAAGTTTAAAGTGAGCTAAAGTTAAGGAATTCTGTCAATTATATAAAAACAGTGGAGCGAAGCGACACCATAACTTTAGGCACTTTAGATCACTTTAGGCACTTTTAACTTGTACAGCTTTAAGTAAAGCAGCACAATGCTGAAGTTGGACTTTTTACGAGACCGTCAATGACTATTGGCTTCAATAAGATCAAGATATTTCGCAAGGTCGAACCTGATATTTATAAAGTTGCTGAATGTGACATCATAAAACGGCAGGTTTGATTTCTGCTTGATCACATCAAATATTGCAAGGTAATTAAGAAGAATTCTTTTTTTCCACTTAAAGCCGATTTGGGATACCAATTCCTTAATATCTTCCTTTTGACCCTCGATCTCGAGAAAGTTGCCATAGGGCATCGTATCCAGGCAGAGGTTGGCACTGTTTAATATAAAAGTTTCACGCCATTTTTCGTATACCTGTTCTTCCCGGAACCCCAAAGATTCCAGAATATTTTTCATGGTGGTAAAATCGCTGACTTCAACTTCCAGCTCTCTTAATATTTTAAATTGATCGTCTTTAACAGGAGGTTCAGATTTAAAAGTAAGGATTGTTTTCGTATCCTGGCGTAGTCGCAGGAGAGATTTTTTTTGAATCAGACTGTTATCGGAATCGTCAAAGCGTATATTTGTTTCAAAAACCCGTCCCCTGGACACCGCACCGATCTCGATAATCCGATCACGTATGCGGTCCATATCCGATAAATAAAATTTCACTTCGATTTCCAAGTTTTCCATCGAAACATCTCCATTACATATGCCTGATACTTGGTTTATATTAGAAATAATTGTTTGTGTCAATTTGCCAAGACAATTTTTCCCTTGACACAGACACAATTTTTATTTAAACGTTCAAGGTTCTATATTCAGAGGAGAAAATCATAGTGAAAAAATATACATATAGTGCAAAAGATACCGACAACAAGGGCAAATGGTATGTTGTTGATGCCCGGGATAAGGTTCTGGGAAGAATTGCCAGTACCATTGCCGCCCGCCTAAGGGGGAAACACAACCCCCTCTTTACACCCCATGTCGACACTGGTGACTGGGTGGTGGTTGTTAATGCGGAGAAGGTTGCCCTGACGGGTAGAAAATGGCAGAAGAAACAATATTATCGTCACAGTGGTTATATCGGGAGTCTTAAGACGATTACCGCTGAAAAACTTTTGGAAAAAAGGCCTGAAGATCTTATCCGTTTTGCCGTCAAGGGTATGCTGCCAAAGAACAGACTGGGAAGAAAGCTTTTCAAAAAATTGAAGGTTTATTCGGGTAATCAGCACCCTCATGAGGCCCAGCAACCGGAAATTCTTGACCTTTAGAAGAGCAAGTTAAATTTCTTTAAGTATCGGGGAATTATATGGATAAAGAAAACGTTTATTATGCCACGGGAAAACGAAAGAGTGCCATCGCAAGAACCTGGATAATGCCGGGGAACGGGGAAATTACCATTAATGATAGCCCCATGGATGATTATTTCAAGATTGAGGTGGTAAAAACAATTGTAAAACAGCCCCTTGTTTTGACAAATACTCTTGGATCATTTGATGTAAAAGCCCATGTTACCGGCGGAGGTTTTTCAGGGCAAGCCGGTGCCATTCGGCATGGCATCACCAAAGCTTTGATGTTGGCTAACCCTGAGCTCAGGAAGGCATT
>JAFCZU010000667.1 GCA_019314185.1 Deltaproteobacteria bacterium
AACAAAGGGCGTTTGCATTCGGTTGTCTGGTCAGGATAGTATATGGCATCTATATTTGTAGGCATATTATTACTTTTTATAAACAAGATAGGTTTACAATAACGCATTTTCGGATAAAACTATAACAAAATAGAAAAAATCATAGGCATTGTCAAGTCGTCCGGGTAAATCGTGCCTCATACGGTTCATCATGGGAAGAGCGGTGATTATTGATGTTAAAAGAAGGGTTGGATGTCGTATTGGAACTGATATAACAAAAAAATAGGGCGGCCTATTTGGCGTGTAAATGCTAAACAAATAAACCGCCCTTTATATTCAATTCATTATTTAAACAGCGTCTTTGAGTTTCTCTCCGGGCCTGAACTTTACAACATTGCATGCTTTGATTTTAATCGGTTCACCTGTTTCAGGATTGCGCCCCTCACGAGCTTTCCTATGCACTTTTGCAAAAGTACCAAATCCAACCAGCGTCACCTTTCCATCTTTTTTCTTGAGAGCCTTTGCGACATTGGTCATAAAAGAGTCCAGTGCCGCTCCTGTGCCGCTCCTGCCGCAGCCTTTGAGATTCCTGCATCTTTTGCCATTTGTTCAATCAATTCCTCTTTTGTCATCCATTTCCCTCCTTTTTTAGTTTTTAATCGTATATTTTTTCATTGCTGTGGCCATTTCAATTTCCATTAATCTTATCCCTCACCTTCCCAGAGCATTTGAAAGTTACAATCTTCCTCGGTGTCAACATCGAATCACCATCTGTGGCTGGATTTCTTCCTATCCGTTCTTTTTTGTTTTTCACACAGAATTTGCCGAATCCGCTGATCAGGATATCTTCTAAAAAACCTATTTTCTCACATACGTAATTGTAGTAGCCTTACAAGCCCGTTTAGTTTGATCCGCCAAACCCAATGCAAACTTGGCTTCAGGCTTTTGGATAAAATCCAGCCCACGACTCAAGAGAATTTTCCATCCGGTGTCAGATTCAATCCAGCGATCGTGCATGCTTTTTCCAAAATTATAGGAAAATATAATATTATCTTTCTTAAAACTCGTTTTAAGTTCGTCAAATGTTGAAGCGAGCTCTATTTTTTCATTTTTTGAACCAGCAGATGTTACAATCTTTAATTGAAGGTTTCCTTGTGAGGGAGTAATGATTTCACAAAAACTCATAAAGTTTTGTATTTGATAATGATAATGTATATATGGATCTACTAATTTGACTGATGTCGCTCCGGCCAAATAAGGTTTGAAGAGTTTTTCATATGAAATGCCTTTTTGCCCCTCTGAAATTTTGATCGTTGTTTCAACAGGTTTTCTGTCTGGATATAATGGACCGATTTCGGGTTCGTGCTTTTCAGGTTCAGGTTCAGGTTTAGTTGGAGGTTTAACAAATGGAACTTTTTTACCATTCTCATCAATATCATAATAAACAGGTAAAACATGTTTATTTTGGAATTCATCAGGTTGTTTTGACTTAATTGTTTTTGGCTCATATTCACGATCAAGCTTACAAAGTTCATCTCTGATTCTTTGTCTTAATTCCACCGCAGGATTAACACAGTAAGTGTAAAATTCCTTTTCTGTTGGATTTAAATCGGGAAAGAGTATTTTTAAAAGTTCACCAAAAATATCACCTTTTAAACCAAGATTTTTTGATGGCGTATCTTTGGTTATGCGTGGCAAGTACCAACCGGGCAGCAACCCTGAAAACCGATCAATAAAGGCAGTTTCTCTTAAAAAATTCGGAAAATTTCTAAAAATGCCGATTTCTTCATTTATCGGTCTTCTATTTTCATCTATATCGATATTTGCCAACAATACCAATCCGGCTTCAGCAGCAACGGCACCGGCGGTTCCTCGCCCAAATTTGCCTGCCTCCAGATATGTCTTAATCAGGGCAGTTAACTCTCCGGATGCATCGGTTTTGACTTTCTGTGCCTCATCAATAACGACGCAATCGTACCTTGTAATGAGGCCCGGTGTTTTACGAGCGTCGTTAAAAAACAAAACAGAAGCGGTGGTGCGACCTGCTCTTACCGCAACATATCGTGACATATTATCAAAAACAAATGATTTCCCAGTGCCCTTTGGCGCGGGCTCGACCAGGTTGTATCGTGGCTCAACCATTGGCAATAATCTTGTAATTAAAAGAATTTTTTGCCTTTCCGAATAAAGCATATAGTTGAACCCCATTGAAGACACAATAACGGTGTTTGTCAAGCAAGTTGTCGCCTAAACTAACATTTTTTATTTAATTCGCTTTGCTCATTCTTTTTGGGTTTTTTAAGGCATGGGCAGGATAGTTAGCAAAATTTGAGTTG
>JAFCZU010000668.1 GCA_019314185.1 Deltaproteobacteria bacterium
AATAAAAATATTTCGGAAGACATCCTTGTCTTGCATCTGAATTGACGATTGTTTCATGACTCTATAATAATCCATAAAATCATTCCCAATCAATAATAAACTGATATCATTGACTAAAAAATGGAAATTCCTATACTATAAATTTAACTTCGTGCCCAATTCCGACAAGCATGCTTGCAATTTGAAGTTCGATGGCTAAATCTTCCAGTCTAACCTCTCGGTTTATGGGAGACACCTTTTGTAATTCCTCAATTTTTAACTCAAAACCTTCACTGCTTTGAAGCCGAAACAGTGAATCTGCAAAGAGGGTCCACCGAAATTGATGCTCATATCTATCTTGTTCGGTTTCGAGATTTAGACGAAGATATGCCACCCTATTCTCATTAGTAAAAAGATTATCTGTTGTATTCCTTGTGCGCCATTCATCACCTAAAATAAATGAGATAATCATTATAGATAACCAGTAGGTTTCAGAGACTGCATCTTTTTTGATATTTCCATCATATGATTTAATCACGTTTTGTTTGAACGACTTCCTCATCAAGTCTATCTGGTGTTGAGTAACATAGCGCATAACACAATCTTTTACCGATATCCCTAATCCACGTTGCGTTAATAACTCTTCAACTTTCAGTGCTGGTAAACTTTGTTCACGGGATAGCAAATTTATTAGACTTAGTCTCTGTTTATTTGTAAGCATATTAAAGTCCAATAGAAATGCCGGGCCTTCTGGTGAATTAACAGGAATTGGTGGGTTTATAGGTACAGTATCTATACCTAACGCTTGTGCTAAATTTTGGGAATTTGACCCAATAATTTTTACAAAATATTCAGCACTCATATTTTATGTTTCCGTTAAATTCTACTTAGGGATTTCCCTAAAAATATTCTACCCATTTTAAATGGGTTATGCTATTCATTTCAAAAAGTATAATCACCTACCACGCCCATAGGACGTGGTTTGATGAAGACCCCTTGAAGGGGTCTAAAAGCATCGCAATTGCTGCAGATTACAATCCACAATATTCAGGACGTAGCTATCAAGCTAAAAGACTATGAACATCGAACGTCGAATTTTGAATAAGGTATTCTGCCAATTTATAAACTGGCGGAGCGAAGCGATTTCATCATTCGATGTTGGATGTTCGATGTTCAAAAAACGCTTTACTCTGCCGTTCAATATTCTCGCCGGAACGGTCAAACCTTTTAGGGTCGCTCGGGCGGAGCCCGAGGTTTAATTAAAAACAATTATACTTTTTAGAAATGGAAAGTAAATGAAAAAGTTAGATACTGAAGTAAAAGCAATAATTAAGGATGCGGCCTAAAGACTGACCGGTTTTAAAAGACGTGCATATCAAGCGAAGATAACATTAGGTTATTTTGGAGGAAGTGCCCGTAAATCAGAGCGAGAAATGGGATGGGGAAGAAAAAGTGTAGAGAAAGGTTTGAATGAGACCGAAAGCGGAATCAGATGCATTGATAATTTTCAGCGGTGGATTTCAGGGTACCAGTTATGGTGACGCATATAACGGATTCAGGGGTTTCCCTGGAAGAAAAACTTCTTTTCAGGAGCATGAATCAGTCTCGTGGAGTGATACAGGTCTCGGATGGTGCGAAGAAGAAGATTAAGTATTTATGGAATTCAAACTTAAATCAAAAGTTAATTCCTGAATTTTACACGTAATTGAGCAATAAACATAAAAACCATCTGGGCATCTTGCTATAATGGGATTTGTAAGATAAGAAACTATAGAAGGTACCCGGATGGTATTCTCAAATCGAAGATTTTTAGCAGTTAGCTATTAGCCTTTAGCTAAGAGCTAACAGCTAATGGCTAATAGCTTTTTCACAAATCTTCACATCGGCAAATAAGCTGAAACCATTGCCAGTATTGAAAAAAATTCTTTTCGGACAGACACTAAATAGGTATAACAAATTATTATTAATGTTCAGATAGTGATATTAAATGCCTGTATACGAATATAAAGCAATAGACATAAAGGGTAAGAATGCTTCAGGTGTCATTAATTCTGAAAGTGCTCTTTCGGTTCGTCAAAAGCTTCGCA
>JAFCZU010000231.1 GCA_019314185.1 Deltaproteobacteria bacterium
GATAACCAGAAACAGGTATGGCAGCTTGCTGTTAAAGAACTGAACAAACCGATCCAGTATAAACAGACTGAATATTTTATCCATCAAGCTCCGGAACTTTTATTTCAAAAACTGAAAGGGCTGATCTTTACCCTTGATGAAGAAGATAAAATCGGTCTTGTCGATGTTACATCCAGGGTTGCCGAACATTTCAACGTTAACACAGAAAAGACTACCAGGAAATTCTATGACGGTTTTAAAAAGCAGCATAAAGCCTTTATGGAGTTTATCAATGGTCTGGAAAATCAACTGGACATTGACTGGTACACCTCCCTTATGCTCAACCGCTTGATGTTTATATACTTTATCCAGAAAAAAGGTTTTCTAAATAATGATGTTCACTACCTGCGCAACAAGCTGAAACAGACCCGCAAACAGTTCGGCACCAATAAATTTTACTCCTTTTACAAAACTTTTCTGCTGGTTCTTTTTCATAAAGGGCTGGGCGACAAAAACAGGGAAGATAAACAGCTCGTGGAGCTTATCGGCCAGGTGCCATATCTGGACGGTGGACTGTTCGACGTTCATCAGCTTGAAAAAGAGAACAAAAATATAAATATCGATGACGCTGCTTTTGAAAAACTTTTCGATTTTTTTGACGGATACCAGTGGCATTTGGATACACGCAGACAGGCTTCAGGCAATGAAATAAATCCGGACGTTATCGGCTATATTTTTGAAAAATACATAAACGACAGGGCTGCAATGGGGGCCTACTACACAAAGGAAGATATTACCGAATACATCAGCAAAAACACAATTATACCGTTTCTGTTTGACCGGGCAAAAAAAGGGTGCGCCAATGCCTTTAAAAAGGAAAGCGGTCTGTGGCGGCTTTTAAAGGAAAATCCTGACCGATACATATATGACGCAGTAAAAAAAGGATGCGAATTTGATGATATTCTGGAAAATATAGTCCGCGGCATTGATACGGATGAACCGAACCTGCTTGAGCGGCGAAAAGACTGGAACACGCGTACGCCTGAAAAATTCGGCCTGCCAACTGAGATCTGGCGCGAAACAATAGCGAGAAGGCAGCGTTATTTTGAGATAAGGACCAAACTTTCATCAGGTGAAATAACCGCTATCAATGATTTTATCACTTACAATCTTAATATTCGCCAGTTTGTTCAGGATGCCATTGAATATTACGAAGGCTCTGATTTAATAAGTTCTTTTTTTAATGCCATAACAAAAATCAAAATTCTTGATCCAACCTGCGGCTCAGGCGCTTTTCTTTTTGCGGCCCTAAGTATTCTGGAACCTTTATACGAAGGATGTATTGCCCGCATGCGGGAATTTGTTGAGCAGGATGATACTTCAGGAAAGGGAAAAAAATTCGGAGAATTCAGAAAAGTGATGGTTGATATTGACCGTCATCCGAACCAGAAATACTGGATTTTAAAATCGATAATTTTAAACAACCTTTACGGCGTTGACATCATGCACGAGGCGGTTGAAATCGCCAAGCTGCGTCTTTTTTTAAAACTCGCTGCAACGGCGGATGTTGACTACGGCAAGGAGAATCTCGGTCTTGAGCCTTTGCCGGATATAGATTTTAACATCAGGTCGGGAAATACTCTGGTGGGGTTTGCTTCGGAAGAACATCTGCTTGAGGCTGTAAAGTACGACAAAGATGGACAGTACCGCATAGGATATAAAGCAATACTGGAAAAGTTCAAGGAAGAATGCGAAGTCGTCGGTATGGCATTCAAGCGATTCAAGGAAGTCCAGTTGGTAGAAAATCCCGGCAGCGAAAATTTCAAGCAGACAAAAAACGAGCTGGCCGGAAGGCTTGCCGAACTTAATGAGCAATTGAATGAATACCTTGCCGGAACTTACGGTGTTGTTACCTCTAATAAAAAACAATACCAAAAATGGCTTGCCAGCCACAAACCCTTCAATTGGTTTGCCGAATTTTATGAGATTGTGCAGGGAAACGGCGGCTTTGATGTGATAATAGGGAACCCGCCGTATGTGGAATATAGTAAAGTTAAAAAAGAGTACACAATAAAGGGATATAATGCTGAGAAGTGTGGGAATTTGTATGCGTTTATATTAGAACGCTCGCTATCTTTACTAATTTTAAATGGATATCAAGGCCTTATTGTACCTATTAGTATAGTATGTACTCAACGAATGAGAGAACTTCAAAAATATATTCAGCAAAAAACTTGTTTTTCATGGCATAGCAATTATGCGGAAAGACCTGCGAAACTTTTTAATGGGGCTGAAGTTTTATTAACGATTTCGTTGCTATCAACTAAATTTTATTCTTGGAATAAGCATTATGTTACTGGATTACGAAAATGGACAAGCGAACAACGCAATATCTTATTTGATTCTTTAGAATATTTTGAATTTTCAAATAAAATTGGCACATATATTTTTCCGAAGATTAGTTCTTGTTTAGAAAAAAATATCATTATAAAAATTTATGAAAAAGGTGATTTGCTTGGTAAATTATTTAGGAAAAATACTAAAAATAAAATTTATTATAGAATTGGTGGTGGCAGATATTGGAAAATTTTTACGACATTTCAGCCCAAATTCATTTTAAATGGCAAGGAGTCAATATCAAGTCGCGAGAACTATTTATATTTTGAAGATATCAAAAAACGAAACCATACAATATCTGTTTTAAGCAGCACCCTTTTTTACTGGTATTTTCTTTTAACAACAAATGGAAGAGATCTTAACCCATCAGATCTTTCAAGATTTCCTGCACCTATCAACACTACTAATAATAACATTATTAATTTATCTACTATGCTTTCGAATGATCTTATGCAAGATTATCAAGCAAATAAAGTAGTAAAAAAGAAAGTGTCGAAGAAAACAGGAAAAATTCAATACGAAGAATTCTACCCGAGGAAATCCAAACCCATCATAGACGAAATCGACAAAGTCCTTGCAAAACATTACGGCTTCACAGAAGAAGAACTTGACTTCATAATCAACTACGACATCAAATACCGGATGGGGAAAGAATTGGGGACATAAACCATATGGGTGCTGAAATGAATGAATTAATAGATCAAAAAGAGTTTGAGGAACGGGCCGATTATTGTGCTCTGGAGGATTTGATAAAATGGAATGTTGACAATGAACATTTTCAGGAAATTCAGAATAAGCTTGTTCAAAAAGGTGCTAAACTGCTCGTCGGCCCAAGAGGCACCGGAAAGACTCATCAAATGCGGTTGGCGTATGATAAATGCTTGAAAAATAAAAAATATCCTATGGCTGCTTATGTTTCTTTCAGCAAGTACTATCATCTGGAGCCATTTTTGTTTAAGTCGCCAAATGCTAAAAAAATCTTTCATACATGGGTGCTTGGTAAAATACTATTGAGTTGTTATAAGCTGATTGACGAAGTGAACCGGGAAGACATTGAACTAACCAATGAATATGATTTCGTAAATAAGGAATCCCTTGAAGAATTTGTTGCCCATGCGGAAAAGGGGACTGTTTTATCTCAGCATGATGAACTGATTACAAAACTGACAATTAACTCAGTAATAAAAATAATAGAAACTCTGGCAATAAAGTTTAAAAGAAAAAGAGTGGTTCTCCTTTTGGATGATGCGGCATTAAGCTTGACTCCTGATTATATGATTGAATTTTTTGATATCTTCAGGAGCCTGAAAACAGCAAGAACTTCTCCAAAAGCTTCTGTTTATCCAGGAACTACTCAGTATGGGCCGAGATTTCATGTGGGGCATGAAGCAGAACTTTTTCATTCATGGATAGACATTGAAGCAGATGGTTACAGTGCGTTTATGGATGATCTTATTGAGAAAAGATCGCTTGATGTAAAATCAGATATTCGTGGTGATATTATTGAGCTTTTGAAATATGCATCATTTGGAGTTCCAAGGGTTTTTCTGAATATGCTGCGAAGATATCTCCAAGATTCAGGAAGAACTGCACAGAAAAAATTTAACAGCGTAATAAGCGAACAGGCCAAACTAATTAAGGATGAATATCTATCCCTGTATCAGAAAATGCCCCAGTACAAATCAATAATTGAAACAGGTTTTTTTATGTTTGAAACTATTGTTGATGAAATTGCAAAGGCAAATAAAAACCTTCAACACGCAAAACAGATACTCATTGGGATTGAGGAGGAGCAGAATATCTCTTTTGATCGAATGATGCGGTTTTTAATTGAAGCCGGGCTTTTATATGACAGGGAAACGGTCAGTCATGGTGAAAACAGAGAATATCACAGGTATATACCTCATTTTGTTTTTCTCATGCAAAAGCGAGCTTTCAGTAGCGGTAAAAGAGGGTTTGATTCTGGCAATATTATTAAATTTATAAATCGAAAACAAAGTAAGCATCCTGTTAGACGCTCTTTTGGTAAGCTTTTAAGCAGTGAGCAAATCGAAAATATGAAACTGGATTTACCACCATGTAATAACTGTGGCGCTCAAAGGCTGACTGATGAGCAAAAATATTGTCATAATTGCGGGTATGAACTCATAGGGCACTCTGCTTTTGAGTCATGTATGAAAATCACAATAGGCGAATTGCCTATATCAGACTGGCAAAAAAGGAAAGTTAAAGAAGAGACAAATTTAAAGACAGTAAGTGATTTTCTTACAATGCCTGATCCAGGTACTGAATTGCGTAGGCCGCATGGGATAGGTCCAGTGAGGTCAGCACAGATATTTAATAAAGTACAACAACTTGTTGAAGAGTTCTTATCATAATGGCGAAAAAAAAGATCAATTATAAATATCGAATAAACGATTATTCAAAATCTTCAAAACTGGAGACTCAAGGTCTTTTTGATACAGATTTTAAAGAGTCCAACATGTCTCCCATTGATACTTTTTTTGAAAAAACTACCGAATTAAACAAGCTGATTGCTGATCCTGATGATTTCCCCGGTCAACTTGCCGGTCTGATATTATTAGGGTATGTCTCGGCTGTTGAAAGTTATTTCCGGGAAATTATAAGGAAACTGATTTTGATTGATAAAGCTTCAAAAAGAAAGTGCGAGAAACACAGCTTAACTTATGGGGCAGCAATAATTTATGATTCTGAAATGCTTCCGGAAGCCATGCTGGAAAATTGTTCTTTTGCCAGAAGTAAAAACATAGAAGAATCATTGAAAAATTTTTTAGGGATAACAAAAGGTGATTATTCAAGCGATCTTAACGAAGCCTTAGATCAATTCTCAAAAGTGTGTCAATTACGCCATTGCTCTGTCCACAGATTTGGACGGCTTGGTTCAAACAATGCCATAGCTCTTGGCCTGGAAGACCATAAAGAGTATCTTGAAAAACCTTTAAAAATTGATTTTAATACCCTTCAAGAAATTTTTCTTGTATGCAACAATATAGTAAAAGAGATTAATAATTTTTTGTTTGAAAAGATATTAGTTAGAAATGTCAGTGAAGAATTATATAGCTGGGAGTGGGATTTACGTAAGGACAAGAATGAATTTATTAAGTATTATAATCTGTTTGTTTCTGAAAAAAATCCGCCGATACAAATTCCTTCACTCAAAAAAGCGATCGGATTTGAACTGCAAAGTGAGTTATGGAAACAATAGGCCAATATTTTACAGCTAAAACGGTATCTGACATGATGGTTTCCATGTTTCAACAGGAAACCCCGGAAAAAATTATTGATTTAGGTGTTGGAAAAGGCGCCTTGTTGTATGCCGCATATAACAGATACCGCGGCGCTGAATTCTATGCAGCAGATATTGATAAAAAGGTAATATTAGCAGTTAATGCAAAATTACCGTTTGTGAAAGTGCTTCATATCGACGGGTTGACAAAAGGATTGCCTGAAAACATGAACCTTAAAATCGGATCCGTTGATATTGCTGTTTGCAACCCGCCGTATCATCGACTGAAAAAAACATTGCAAATAAAAAACCTGTTTAAAAGAACCGGTTTAAACAATAGTGTAAACCTTATTAAAGTAAGCTCTGACATTGTTTTTCTGGCACAGAATCTTCAAATGTTAAAAAAAGGCGGTGAACTTGGAATAATCCTACCGGATTCAGCTTTTACAGGCCATGAATTTGCCGGACTGCGTGAAGATCTGTTAACCAATCACAATATTAGGGGAATTATCCAGCTGCCTGATAAAATATTTAAAAAAACAGAAGCGCGAACGCATATTCTGTTAATGGAAAAATGCGGCCCGATTCAGAAAAGAATTCCGATATATCAATCTGATTTTTCCGGAAATATTGGAAAAGCTGTAAATATTTCTGCTGATGACCTTCTTTATAGAATGGATCATTCTTATTACGCATGGAAAAAACTAAATAAATATTCGGATGATATAATGACCATTGGAGACCTGAATGTTGATATAAAAAGAGGTCATAAAACAAAGAAATATCTACAGGGAAAAAATATTCCATTTTTTCATACTACTTCTTTTCCGGCTAATATTAACACCAGGATCGACTTAAAAGACAGCCCTGTTTTTGATGGTATTTTTGCGGAACCCGGAGATATCCTGATAGCAAGAGTAGGAAAAAGATGTATTGGCAAGGTTACTATGGTGAATTCTGGGAAACAAGTTATTTCCGATTGCGTTTATAAAGTAAGAGCCCCAGAAAAACACAGAAATCGGATATTCAGAGAACTAATTTCAGACACGGGACAACAATGGTTACGGGTTATTGCCCATGGTGTATGTGCACAGGTGATAAGTAAAAGAGACCTGCTGCATTTCCCATTAAATATACATTCATAAAAAATAATGCAAAGTTTCGATACGAGAGGAAACAAAGAAATACTTAACCTGCACAAAACAGCTTTTTTGTGCTCCCGCAAAGTCCCTGCCGATATTATTCTTAAATCCTATGACTGGGCAATCGAACAAAGAGATAAAGGTATATGCATTATTTCCGGTTTTCATTCAAAGATTGAAAAAGATGTTTTCCATTATCTTATCAAAGGTAAGCAACCTGTCGTCATCGTGCTGGAACGGTATTTTAAGAAGCGATACACTCCTTTTGACAGGGAAATTAAAGATGCTCTGAAAGCCAACCGCCTGCTGATTATCAGC
>JAFCZU010000669.1 GCA_019314185.1 Deltaproteobacteria bacterium
GGAAACCTCCTTTTGTTTAAGAGTTTGTGCTTAAAATCGGTTTCCTTATGCTTTTACAATATTTCTAAGAAGTTGCCATCACAAATTGCGCTAACTGCGGGGTTTGGGGGTTAGCCGCTTACCATCTTAATGTAATGTTACGCCTTTCCAGTACGGCACGGTTCATTAATAATATTAGCAGAAACTTTGTGGGAGCACAAAAAAGCTGTCTTGTGAAGGTTGAGTATTTTTTCGTTTCCTATAGCATTAAAATTTTGCATGGAATAATGTTGCTTAATGGAGGTAAACTAAATAGTATAAAGCATGTTCGCTAATCTTTGTCATGGAATGGTAACTCATTATCCAGCAAGAAGCTTTCCAGGTGATATTCTTCCGTTCTCGATTTCCTCTCCTATTAAATCTGCAAGGCGATTTATTTCAATTTCCTTTAAAGGGCTATTACCATACCTTTCCAGCATGATGCCTTCATTCTTTTTTTCAGCAATCATCTGAAAAACAAACTGATAGAGAAAAACAAAAGGATTTCTTGTCGCTACTCCTAATCTGATTTCATGAAGAGCTTTATCATCAGTTAAGTGGAGATGGATGGCGGGATGGGCAATTTTTTGTTTCAGGGCTTCAACTAAATCTTCCTTATTAATATTTTCCGCTTTTTTATCACAATGTTCAGTCAACTAATCAAATTCACAAAATTCTCTATCGGTGTATTCAAAACTAACTGTCTGTTCCAACAACGTAATTTTAAAAGAAAACCTTGAAAGGTCTTCGTTTATTTCATACCGGCATGCAAGATTCATCGAATCATAATTCAGAGTATAATTAATTTTACCATTTTTACTTTTAGGCCAGGATAAATTCTGTTTTCCAGCAATTTTATTAAAAAAAGAATTTAAATTTGTAAGCCACCCTTTTACTTTCTTTGGTTCAGGCATAAATGCGGCCTGCTCCACACGATTCCATATTTCATAGTAAGTTTTGCTATCCATTCTTTTTGCCCTCCAGGTAATGAAGGACTTTTTTGAGCCTATTTTTCATTTCATCTGATTTTGATTCCTCAAGTTCCTCCAGATCTTCCAAAACTTCCTCTTTTGTTATCCATGCAAGAAGGTTTTCATCAAGTCTGTAAATAAGGAAAAATTGTTGGAGCTGCGTCCATTTTTCAGAGCATTTTCAAAAAATATAGAAAGTGCAGTATATTTATCCTCATTATTTCTGATTTCCGTGAAAATGTTTTCTGCAGTTGGGTTTTTCAAAAAAATGTTTTTACATGCTACAGGTTTATAAGTTGCCGCTTTGCCGACAATAAAGTCGTTTGCTATTTTGGCAATTTCAAGGTCATCATAGGCAATAATAATTTTATCTTTACGCTTTTCCTCTCTTTCAAAGAGATCAATTATATTAAATGGGTTCAGTCCACAGCTTTCACTATCTATTATATCAAAAATTCTGGTTTTAGTTAAAGTTGAGGCAACTGTATCTTTGTTCTCAGACTCAATTTCGGCTTTAGCACCTTCAATTTGTTCTTCGCTGATACTTTTATCTATTTCCAGTCCAAAAGGGCTTGTTTCATGTTCTTTCGCCCACTGCTTTAACAGCACAACCTCAGGAGATTCCGGTAAATCAGTAATAATATCGGATGCAGGAATAATAAGCGGGTTAATCATGGATTCCCATTGCTTTTTGTCTTTGGACTCACCTGTTATCATAATCCAGTTATTATATAATGCATCATGAATATCATCGCGCCGCTCCCATTCGGTTAGCATTTCTGTCAGAAGATACCCGTCCTGGTAAACAACCTTTATGATATCTGAAGGAAATTTTTCTCTGGTAATATATAAAGAGTTGTTTCTTGTAAGGCTGCATGCATAAGAGAAAGCCTGGTCAGCCGTTTTTTTCAAAACTTCTACAGCATAATAGTATTCGGTCAGAATTTTAAGCCCCTGCCTTAAATTTCCTCCTGACATTCCGGCTATTGCCGGAATTATGCCTGAATAAAAATCTTTATATCTGTCGCCAAGCCGTTTTTGCAGAACAGCTTCAACCTCCTGTTTGCCTGCATTGTGCAAAATAATGAAATCAGACCTTCTCCATCTGTTACCAAAATAAAGATGCACAAAATTTACTTCATAAAGGGTTTTGTAATCAGCCATAAAATCAAGAATGCCCTGCACAAAGTGATAAGCTGTTTCATTATATTTAAATTTGTCGATTCCTTCAGCATAGATAAAAAGTTCGCGCCCGTTTTTATCCTCTATTCTGGATATTATCTTTTTAATTACAGGGTGAAGCTCTGTAACCAGGTTCCCGACTTTAACAAAAACCTCCTTTTGTTTTTTTATTTCTGAAATTGAAATGGACTCTCTAAGCAGTTGTTCTTTTAAATCATTATCTGAACATCCGCTCCCTAGTATATCTTTTGCAAGCCTGAATGAAGAGATATCCACTTTTAATCTGCCTGCAAGGTCAATAATCTTTCCAAGAAACAGGCCCCAGTATTCACCTTCAAAATGAAACAGGGTGTCTGTATCAAATGAAATTTTTATATCAAACGGTGACTTTTGGTTGTCGGTTTCAAAAAAACCTTTTTCAATAAAGGTTGTTTTGCCTGTGCCTATCTGACCGCATATGATAAGAGGAGCGGCTTTGACATTTTTGATCCAGTCTAAAAATCTTTGATGTTGGTCTTTGTTTATATCAACATAAAGAAGATGGAAATCATCCTCAGACAGGGGATATCCAACATCAAAATTTATGCCGTTTTCGTTTCTGATCATTATTATTATCTCCGGCTCTGTTTCCTCATGTTTTCGATGGCCTTTATCAAATCGGTCTCTT
>JAFCZU010000670.1 GCA_019314185.1 Deltaproteobacteria bacterium
GGAGATGGACTGGGCAAAGCCGTGCCGCTTTTGAGAAGCAGAATTTGACCGATAGTTTTTAGCTTTATCATAGTTTTTCGGTTATCGTTGCCCAGCCCCTCAGCTTTTCGTTATGAGTCTGTACTTACGAGGACAAAATGGAATTCTTTCAACAAAGTCAAAATCAAAAGTTTATCTCTGAATTTATTAAAAAGTCAGACCTAATCAAGTTTGACAATGATAAAGATCAAAAAAGGTTTGATGTTGTCAAACGGCTTGTGGAGTATATGTTGAAAAACCCTGAGGAATGGGACACAAAATGCACTTTTAACATAACGCATATCGGCGACAACTTTATTAGCTATATGTCTTCAGTTGATCCTAAAAATCTTTCCAATCTATATGGTCTTTATGTTTTATCTTTCCGATTTCTTTGCGAATTTGATTTTTTAGTAGGAGCTGGCAAAGAACTTAATATGGATTTAAAACAAATTAAAAGTTTCATCGAGAAAGATACAGCCAAATTGCCCGAAGACGAACGTTCTGAGTTAATTTATGCCGCATATGTGATGCCAGCTAATATAGTTAAGGACTATATGAATCATGAAAACTTAAGTGATATTAAGGAGTTCAACGATAGAGCAAGAAGTGCTCAAAAGCTTAAAGAAGAATGGGATTCAGATATTGAGAAAAAGGAAGCAGTTATAAATAAGTTAAAGGATAGATTAAAGGAGTACGAAACAGCATTTAATTTTGTAGGCTTGTATCAAGGATTTAACCAAATATCGAAAGACAAGAAAGATGAAATAAAACCGCTTTTTTATTTTCTTATTTTTATGGGACTGATAATTCTCGCACCTCTCATTACAGAGTTTGTCTTTGTAATCAAAAACTTGGAATCAATGAAAGCATATTCTGACTTATGGTGGGCTATTGCGTTACCAACCGTTTCTATTGAAGTAATATTGATTTATTTTTTTCGTATAATTCTATTTGACTACAAATCAATTAAAGGACAAATATTGCAAATAGAGCTCAGGAAAACGCTTTGCCAATTTATCCAAAGCTACGCAGAATATTCTAATGAAATGAAAGACAAAGATAGTTCAGCTCTCGAAAAATTTGAGAACTTAGTCTTTAGTGGTATTGTTGCCGACAGTGAAAACATACCAAGCACATTTGATGGCATAGACCAGATTGGTCGATTAATAAAAGTTGCAAAAGAGAAATAGCTGGAACTCATAACAAAAGGATAAACTCTGACTGAAAAAGCCTGGCCGTTTTTTGGTTTCTACAAATTTTGTTGTTTATCGATTTTTCTTCGCTTTTTAGCCATATTTTGTTTGCTTTTTCATCAGGTTATCCTTGCCGTTATATTAAGCCTAGCGGCAGGAAAGGTGCGCATAGTACGTAGTATGAACGACAGATTAAAAAAAGTAGTAGGATATTTTGCAATCCGAACAGGAACGATGAATGTTGTCTGTGATGGCGATGCGTGCGTGATCGCAGGTTCTCATAAAGCACTCACCAAGTATATTAACAAATTAATAGGTGACAATCCCGTCAATTATAGTATTAAAAAGACTCGTTATGGTGAGATTCTTCAGGGAATGGGGCGGTGTTTATACTTTTGATAATAAAGCTTACAACAAATTTCTTCCCCTCGCAAAAGCAGACGGTATGCCTTTAGCCGAGTTTAAGATCGAAAATGATCCAAAGCCTCATAAAGATGCCGTGCGGCTGATGCGCGTCAAGTGGTTTGACACAGCGTAAAAAAGAGGTTCTCCAATGATGATGCCCGTGACAGAGAATGTTGCTTCATTTGTTCTGCCAATACCAGCATCTCCAGCCAGCATACCAATCTCCCCTTTCTCAACCATAAACAACAAACTCTTTCCTCCTCAACAGGTTTCATGCCATAAAAAGCAATCATCTCAAGAGCAACCAAAATACGAAGTCGCTGATATTTTTAATCTTTACGGAGAGGAATATCGCCGAAACCACAAGCTCACGACAGATCAACTCAATGTCATGTATGCTATTGAGCATTGCCGCACTGCAGAATACGGTTTCCATGCGGATGTATGTGACAACTGCGGTCATATTGAAACAGCCTATAACTCCTGCCGCAACCGCCATTGTCCCAAATGCCAGGGCATTGCCAAACGCAAGTGGGTTGAAGCACGTATAGATGAACTTCTGCCTGTATCTTATCATCATGCTACCTTTACCCTTCCGAATCAGATATCAGTTTTAAGCCTTCATGGCTTGGGGCAAAAATAGGATTTTACGGAATTTTACACACATGGTCGCAGACTTTATGGCCGCACGTTCATCTCCATTTTATTGTAACAGCCGGCGGGCTGACAGATAATGGTGAATGGGTTGAACCGAAGTACAAGGGCAAATTCCTGTTTCCGGTTCCTGCTTTATCCAAAGTCTTCCGCGGAAAATTTATTGAAGGCTTAAAGGATGCCTATTATGCCGGCGAACTGGTCCTGCCGGACAATCTGAAAAATCTCGAAGATGATGACGAGTT
>JAFCZU010000671.1 GCA_019314185.1 Deltaproteobacteria bacterium
AGATATCGTTGGATGTCCATGGTTTCGACCAATTAACGTGAAAACGATAAAAAGTCAAGACCAATTATCGGTAATGTGATAAAAAGTCAACGTAAAGAGCGTAGAGCTAAGAGCTAAGAGCTGAAGTAAACCTTTAAACCAAAAACCCCGCTTCTTAACAGGAGCGGGGTTTTTTTATTTTTTTTACCACGAAGAAACACGAAGAAACACGAAGAATTTATTAAGCGGAAAAAATTTTGATTTTAATTATTGACGTGGCCTAATGGGTTAGTTAATACATTCAGAAATAGTAGACATTTTATAAGACCATTTTAAATGGTTTGGAGGTTAATTATGAATGCCTTAAATTATTCCATTGCAGAAGGTAAAAAGAACTTTAGTAAAATAATCAAGTTTTCTGAAGAAAAAAAACAAGAGATTGTTATCACCCGCCGAGGAAATCCTGTGTCAGTTATTATATCCTATCAGGAATATAAAGAAAACAGGAAAAGAGAAGCCTTGAGAGTAATTCAGGAGACCAGGGCCATCTATCATCAGTCCAAAATTACTGCAAAAGAGATCTATGAAACTTCAAGAAGGATACTGGAAGAAAAGGCATGAAAGAACTGGTAATCGATGCGAGCGTGATATTAAAGTGGTATCTGCCGGATGAAGAGTTTGCGCAAAAAGCGCTGAATATTTTGCACAGTTATGTGAGCTGAGAGACAGCTCTTTATGCACCAACCATTCTGCCTTATGAAATTTTAAACGCCCTTCTCGTGGCAGAGAGGAGGGGCCGGATTGACGAGGGGGTAACTCAAAACGCATATAAGGCCTTTCTGGATCTGGAAATCAACTTTTTGAATCCTTTTTTAGATTACCAGGGTATTATATCTCTGGCGCGCTCTTTCACCAGATCAGTTTATGATGCATTGTATCTATCTGTTGCTGAAGAGAGAAATTTTGATTTTGTTACAGGGGATAAGAGGCTGTATAACTCCGTTAAGGAAAAATTGAAATGGGTTAAGTGGATTGGTCAGATGAAAGCATAGAGCATAGGGCAAAGAGAAGGGATGAACATCGAACGTCCAACGTCGAATGATGAATAATGTTTGTAATTTGTAATTTGATATTTAGAATTTCAACAAATCAATGAACTGCCGACAAAGCAAATCCCCTCTGGGGTTAGCCAAAGCCTGGTCCTCTGGGTCAGGTTTTTTTATTATTAGCCACCCGCTCGTTACGCTCGCTCAACCCACACAGATTAGTCGCGCACCTGAATAATTTCTGCTACTTTTGTTCCTTGGCCCTGTTGTGCCCGAGAAGGAAATCAACAAGGTTTATCCTTTGTATCCCCTGGACATCATTTCCAAAAACAGTATCCATGCTGAGCACATACTTCGGATAGTTGTCATTGATGCGCAATAAAACGGAAAATTCTTTTTTTCGGCAATAAAATCGATTTTCTGCTTGCCTGACTGACCGATAAAGATCTTATAGCCCCTTCGCTTTAATTCAAGGAAAACCAGATTTTCAAGCAGGCCGGAAATATCGCCTTCTCGAAAGCCTAAAATCGCATGGCGCATGCCGATGTCGCCAAGGTAATATTTTTCGTGCAGTTCAAGAAGCCGCTTCCCTTTGATGTCGTACCGGGAAACCTTATGAATCGCGAAGGTTGACAGCAGATAGGTAATGTAGTTTTGCACGGTTTCCACGCCGACGCTCATTCTTTGAGACCTGATATAGTCAGCGACCTTCTTGGCGGAAAATATGTTCCCGATATTATCAAACAGGTATCGGCTGACATTTTCCAGCAGATGAATATTGCGGACATTATTTCTTTTGATCACGTCTTTTAAAAGGATAGTGTCGTAAAGAGCGCTGATGTATTGATAGACGGCCTCTTCTTCCAGATCGAAATGATGAATGGCAGGGAAGCCTCCGTATCTTAAAAAGGTGGCAAATTCTCTGTTTGTATCCTGTTTTTCAACGCCCCTGAACAGCAGAAATTCTTCAAAGCCGAGGGCGTAAACCGGTATCTCAACGTACCGCCCGGATATCAGGGTGGCAATTTCCGACGACAGCAGGTGGGCATTGGATCCGGTTATGAAAATGTCGATATCTGCATCAGAAAAGAAAGAGGTGATCGCTTTTTCCCATTTTTCAATTTCCTGTATTTCATCAACAAAAAGGTATTTTGGACCCTTTACGCTCACAAAGCGCTTTTTGACGTAAGTATGCAAGTCCTGATAATTGCGGATAAAATCAAACTCCATGGACTCTTTATTGATATAGACGATTTGCTGCGTTTTTACATTTCCCGCCCGCAGTTTTTCAATGATTAGTTTCAGGAGACAGCTCTTACCCACGCGCCGCATCCCGGTTATAACCTTAATAACCGGAGTGTCGATCAACGGAGTAATTCGGTCTATATATAAGTTTCTTTCATACATGATATTTTTCGATGTTTTTATAAAAGATTTCAGTATGCAGAAACCTTATCAAACAAATCAGCCAAAATCAAGCCCGAAGTTTGGGGGGTATATTAAGCAAAGCGTAGAGCGTAGAGCTTAGAGAAGCTGAAAGATAGAAGCTGAAAGCTCAAAGCTCAAAGCCTAAAGCTTAAAGGTAGAAGATAGAAGCTGAAAGCTCAAAGCTGAAAGGTAAATAATAAACCTTAAACCCCGTTTCCGGAATCCCGGAGGCGGGGTTTTTGTTTCGATTACTGCCTTATTTCGATTACACAGAACTCTCATGTTGATTGAAATGTATGGCATTTTGGGCCGCATGGGCGAGAAAAAATGATCTGGAAATACCGCGTTTTTTTGCGGCAGCATCAATTTGGTT
>JAFCZU010000232.1 GCA_019314185.1 Deltaproteobacteria bacterium
TGATAATTTTGTATATACCACGGCCCCAGGCTTCAATCAGTCCGGCACGGAAAAAGGCATTCGCGATGAGGGGGTTATATGGCATTGATGCATGCTTCTCGAACAGTCGCCCGACAGTCCAGTTCTCTGGCAATTGTCCGCTATTCTAGAAAATGATTTTGTCTTCATACACACTGATCTGAATCGGCACGCCACTGCTGTGGTCTTTGTGAACGATGGCATTTAACAGGGCTTCACGCAGGGCCTCTTTAGGGAAGGGATATTTTTCAATGCGGCTTATTCCCTCGTAGCTGATATAGGCTCTGAGATATTTGGTCAAAAGCAGATCGAGCGTCTTGTCAGCCTGCTCAAAGTTGGTTGTATCCTGAGTGACATGATGAGCTCAGAAACTCATAGTTTATAAGCATCTGTTTAACCCTGAACCCTAAACCAGGAACTTTAAGCCTGAGTTATCATGGATAAACAAGGATGAAATATATCAATCGGCGGTTCAATGTCAAACAGTATCTCTGAGTCTATTGGATGTTTTTTCGAATCACGTTCTGTCAGATTATTCCGATTTGATGAGATGGGTGTTGGAGTAATGGCCTGATTTGGAAGGGATTTCACAACCGAACAAGGCATGGAGAACAGATTTGAGTAAACGGGGTAGGAAGGAGGGAAAGACAGATCGAAAGAAATGAAGAAAAAGAGAGGAACTTTCAAGAAACTTTACAATAAATATTGTAAGAGTGGAAAAATCGGTCAAGCGGTCGAGGAAGCATTTTCATTAGACATGGACTTGGAATAATCTGTTTTATTTGCCTGTTTTTGTGTAATGAATCGGCCGCTGGTTCATAATAACTTGGTTTTTAAATGATTATGATATATAGGTTCAGGTAAAAATAACATTTTTAAACTTATGTACTGTTAAAATACTTATTTATAATTGTTCGCATGATATAAATCACCATGAAATCCACTAAACCCCAAATTGAGGTAATGATATGTCAACGCTTCCACTTGAACAAATGACGGTAAAGGAGAAGCTCCAAGCCATGGAAGAGCTTTGGAGTGATCTTTGTTGTAATCAAAACCAAATTCCGGTTCCTCAATGGCACAAAGACATATTGGACAGACGAGAAAAGCTAGTCAAAGAAGGCAAGGCAACATTCGTGGACTGGGAAAGCGCAAAAAAACGGATCGCTGCTAGAATCTCATGAAGATTCATATCGTTGATCAAGCGGAAGATGATCTTGTTGAAGGATACAATTTTAATACTTTTAAGACGCTTAGCAATCCATTCTCTGGAATAGCCTTTTTTCAGATAAGTTTGCATTGCCCGCTCAAAAAAATAGTCAGGGTTTTCGGTTTCTTCAAAGACCTCAGCTATTTCGTTCGGCAACTCCCCATCATGGCTATGCAAATCATGGTCAACAATCAGGTGCCCGTTTTTATCCAACTTGTATTAACTATAGGCGTTTTTCACGTAGATATGATCGCAGGAGTTATCCTTGTCCGGTAAGATATTTTCGTCAAAATCCGGCAACCGTGTTCTTCTGCCTCCTTCAGCCTAAACCGCTTCAGCACCATAAACAATGTGTTGCCCCAAAAAATTTCCGATGATGAAGCACTATACAAGGATATTAATTTGCCTGTGTCTTCTTTTACAGGAAAGCTTCGTATAGCCAAAGGTTTTATTGACGAGCTGTATATTCACATGGGCTTCCCGAAGCCTTCTGCCTTTAAAACCGTACTTGACTTGACTTTCGAAGACGGCCAATTGAAAGAGAAAAAAAACAGATCGAAAGAAATGAAGAAAAAGAGAGGAGCTTTCAAGAAACTTTACAATAAATACTGCAAAAGTGGAAAAATAGGGAAAGCAGTCGAGGAAGCATTTTCATTAAACATGGACTTGGAATAATCCCGAAGTTTTATGTGGCTGTTTTTGTGTAATGAATCGGCTGCTGGTTCATAATAGCTTGATTTTTTAATAATTATGTTGTATAAGTTAAAAAAAACATTTATGCAATATTTAGAATATTTTCATAATAATAATTGTTCGCGCCGCCTGCGGCGGCGCGAACGACCGCGAGATGAGCCATTGAATGATTACCGCCGCAAGCGGCGCGAACCACTCAATGGAGCGGAAACCGCTTCGCGGCTGCGCTTCGCTTGCCCCCTTGGTTGGGCAAAATGATGACCAGCAAACACCATTGGCAGTAATGATACAATCATTGTTTTAATAGAACTATTATTATACTTCGATAAAAGAGTCATCATTTTTCCCAAGTCGGGGGTTCCGCTCATCTCGCGGTCGTTATGCATTCAAGGTGAGTATGGACAATTCGCTTGATATCGACCTCAATCCTGTGTTCGCAACAACCCACGTAGTTCGCCAAACGGTTTTGACCGTTGAATCTTTACATTCGGCTGCCGCGTGCGTCAACGAGCGCGACCGCAAACCGGTGATGTTCGCCGAGCACGATCATTTGTGTCCGCCAATGGGCCAAACCGTGGCATGCAAGGTTGTCCCGCTCAAGGATGGTCATCATGCCCTCATCGGCGAGTACGACATTTTCCCACCGCAAACTGAGATCGACCTTCCATTTGGCGAAATTGGGTATCAACAACAAAGCGCCAAGCATCCGCACCCATTGACAATCGGTAAGTTCCACCACCCAGACAACTACTGTGTCGGAATCGACCCGACTAATGTCGGTGGCGCCCAAGAGCTTGAAAACCTTTTTGCACAGCTAAAACAATCATACAATGACAGTTTCCAGACCCAGCCGATCGAAAGGCGTTCGGCCATTCCCGATCCTGAAATTATATTCACTCTTGGTCTGAAAGCGTCTGCTGCGTGGTTCGGCTTGCGCATTGCAAAAGCTGCAGCTGACGCGATCGAATCGGAACTCAAGAACTTCTTTCAGGTCTTGATCCAAGCGGTCAAGAACATGGCCACAAACGCGATTCCAAAGAATCGCCCGGTCACATACATCCTGCAGGTTCACGGCAAGCCGAACCTCGAATTCGTTGCTCGAACGAGAGATGCAGACGCCGTTATCTCCGCAATGGCAGATCGTGATCTGTCGGATTTGCGGCCGAAAATCGATTCTCTCCTCAAACGCTTCAAAGCTGAAATGATACAGTTTAAGTTGCGCGATGACGGAACGTGGGCGTTCAACTATTTGGCTACCCGAGACGGTAAGGTCATCGGAAGTAGGGAAGCATTCGATCACCGTGCTGTGGTGCTGAAAGACATGGCTCTTCAACGAAAACGCAAGAAGAATGCATAACGATCCACCCTAGTGACCGATTGGGTCGGAGTTGAAATGGATATCCAATAAATATGTGGATGTCGATTTATTGCGCAGGACACCTCCAAATTTAGGATTGAAATTTATTCGTAGCGAATCAATATCTAATGTTCGGCATATACAAAGAGGAAAGCGCAGATGTCTTTTTTGCAACACATAAGGGCAAGAAGGCTACAATTCACTTGGAGGATGGCAAATCGGATCTATTGGATAGATATATAGATGCTGATAGTGGTGCTATGTATTATACTATGGGAAAGCAAATTTCTGGAAAGCCCATTAACCCCAATGGAAAAACGGGTAAGGAAATCTTGAGAATAGCCGAATATTGGGTGAACAACCCTGAAACAAAATGGAGCACGCCTTTTTTTTCAGGGACCGCGAAATCCGACTGTTTCATTGCAACAGCAGCTTATGGTTCATCATTTACAAGGGAAATTCGGGTGCTTTGCTGTCTAAGGGATAATGTTCTATCTCAAAATCGAATAGGCATCATGTTTGTTCGCTCTTATTATGTTATATCTCCACCGATTTCTAAATTTGTAGCCCAGCACCCCATTACTGCATCCGTTGTAAGGTACTTGCTATCCGGCTTTAACAAATACGGTTTATTCCTGATAAAATGGTATTGCCGCAGAACTGATCAAATAATGCGCTCATGCTCATTCAGATGAGGGCAAAAAGAGGGATTTATGAAGACCTGCCCAAGGTGCGGTCTCCCACAAGATGACGAAAGTAAATGTCAATATTGCGGGTTAGATTTTGTTGAGAAATCAGAAAGATATATATCTGAAACTGAACAGCCCAGATCTATATATAAAAGTTTTATATTTGTACTATTGAAAGCAATTATAATTGTAATTGTATCGATGATATGTTTGGGCCTGATAGTAAGGACTAATGGCTTTGCTATTATTGCAATAGCCCCGATCTTGCTCATTTATTTTTTAACCTTAAAACAACACCCATGTGAAATTTGTGGCAAGAAATTTAGGATACCATTCTTTGGACCACCTGGCTTTTCAAAAATAACAGGAAAACTTTATCGTAATTTCAATGAAGCTAAGAAAGCCGAAGGGTTAAAGAAAAAAAAAGAGTTTAATGCGTCTCAAAGTTATGTAAAATATCTGTCCATAGTTTGGCTTTCTGTTTGTCAAAACTGTTATGAAAATAAGGCCAAGTTGCCAGATGATTTAAAAACAAAGGAGCTCCCTTTTGAATTTTCAGATAAAAAGGAGCTTCCTTCTGAATTATCAGACAACAAGGGAGCCAATGATGAAAAGTGGAATAAAAGGATGAAGTATATTATACTGATAATAGGAGGAATTGCTATAGTTGGCATAATAGGATTATGTGGTCAGTCTCTTGTGAAGGAGTTGTCTGAATCTGAACTTGAAATGGTTCAGATGGACATAGACAGATGTATTGAGGAGATGGTCAAAAATAAAGAGAAGTATAATGACCTCATGTATGATTTATCTAAAATCAATGCTTATCCGGAAACTTATGCGCTGGAAAGCGCAAATTATAGAGAGAAGCAAAGAATATTAGGGAATCAAGTTGAATTGTTAAAGAAGAAAAGAGAAAGACTTGAGTTGCAAGAACAGAAAAAAAGAAAAATGAAAAGCATGGAGAAATCACAAAATAAATGATGGATATTTATCTGAATCGCTAAATTTAAGACAGGAGGAATATGATGTTAATAGATTGCCCTGAGTGTAAATCTCAAGTATCCGATAAAGCTTCTTCATGTCCTAAATGTGGTTGTCCAATGACAAAGGTAAACAATCATACGATCATCCCCAAATGTCCTACATGCGGATCAACAAATATTGGAAAAATTTCGCTTAAAAGCAAGGTTGGTATGGGCGCATTAGTAGGTGTTTTTGCTATAGGCCACATAGCAAAAACTTTCAAATGTAATAGTTATGGGGCTAAGTGGTAAATATATCAGTGAGGAGTCATGATTTTTGATTTCTGCTATGTCAGCTTTTAATATACCATAAAATGTTGCTATACTAATGAGATATTCAACTATTAGAAGGCAAGGGTCAACGGCTCTGCCTTTTTTATTTCAGTATACATCCTCTGGGAACAATTAAATCATGGTCTTTTATCTCACCTACCATCTGATAAAGAATCCAGATAGGCTGGATGCTGAATTGTTAAACGTTGGCAATATATTTCACTACCTCTTTA
>JAFCZU010000233.1 GCA_019314185.1 Deltaproteobacteria bacterium
TTATGAAAATCAACTCAATTATCAACAGATATTTATTCAAAGAGATGGTCCCGCCCTTTGTCATCAACCTGCTTTTTTTTACCTTTGTTTTCCTGTTAACAAGGATACTCGATATTACAAACATGATAGTAAACTACAGGATCAGTCTGTTTGCTGTCTTATTGATGCTGCTTTATTCAATTCCTCATTTCCTGGAATTTGTTATTCCCATGTCGATTATGATGAGTGTTCTTCTTACCTTTCTCCGGATGTCCGGAGACAATGAAATCGTAGCTCTAAAAGCCGGAGGCATAAGTATTTACGGGTTGCTTCCTTCTGTATTTCTGTTTTGCCTTATAGGATGCTTTCTTACAGGGTTAATGACTGTTTATGGAAAGCCATGGGGAAGGATGTCTTTAAAAACATTAACATATGAAGTAATTACATCAAATATAGATATAGGGCTGAAAGAGAGAACCTTTAATGATAAATTTAAGGATGTAACGCTTTATATGAACAAAATAGATTTAAAGAATAATTTATTAATAGATGTTTTTATTGAAGATCAAAGGGCTAAAGATATTGTCAGTACTGTAGTAGCTCCAAGAGGTAAGCTGTTAAGTGAACCAGGCAATCTTGTTTTCCATTTGCAGCTCTATGACGGAAGTATAAATCAGGTTAACCTTAAGGGCAGATCTGTGCATTCGATTAAATTTGATACATATGATATTAGTCTTGATCTTAAAAAGGCTGTTTTCATGGCAAAGTCGCGACAAAAAGACGAAAAAGAGATGACACTTTTTGAGCTGTTTCACTATTTAAAAGCCGCTGCCGCAAAAGACTCACAATACTATTCAGCGCTGATAGAATTTCATAAGAAATTTGCAATTCCTTTTGCATGCTTTGCCCTTGGATTTCTTGCCGTTCCTCTTGGTGTACAGACAGAAGCTACAAGACGATCATACGGTTTAGGCCTCGGCCTTATTTTTTTTCTGGCATACTATTTACTGTTGTCGGCGGGATGGGTTTTTGGCGAAACAGGAAAATATCCGCCTGTTATCGGCATGTGGCTTCCAAATATTGTTATAGGGGGTATTGGATTGTATCTTCTTAATAGGATGGCAAAAGAACGTCCGATAGAGATCGATACAATTTTATATTTCTTAAAACATAAAATTAAAAAATAATCACGAAAACACGAAATAAGAACCTGAAAGCAAGTTGCTAATATTCTTTTTCGTAACTTCTCAAAAATTTTGGGTAACAATATCTATTTTTTTAGTTACCAAAACTTATTAATGAACTCTTGAAAAGTCAAATATACCTCTTAACCGTCATTCCGGCGAAAGCCGGGCACGTAGTGAAGCTTTAGCGCTATCCAGTAATTACAGGTTGTTATAAACTTCTGCTTTCACGGGAAAGACTCGATTTTCGACTTTTTACGGTACCATCATTTATTATAAAGTTACTCTTTTTCGTGTTTTGAATCTTTCGTGCTTTCGTGATAGTTGTTTTTATTATGCCGATAATATACAAATATTTAACCAAAGAGATCTTCAAATATTTTGCAATTATACTGGCAATGGTTGTCAGCATATATATTGCAGTCGATTTTTTTGAAAGAATAGATGATTTTATGGAAGCAGGCCTTTCAATTTCAAAGGTTTTTTCCTATCTAATATTCAAGACGCCTTTTATAGTTGCTCAGATCATACCGGTTAGTATTCTGCTTGCCGTTCTAATTGTCTTCGGTCTGATGTCCAAATACAATGAAATAGTTGCTTTGAAAAGCAGCGGCATAAGCATATATTATCTATTAAGGCCCGTTCTTTTAATAGGCTTGATTGTCAGCGCTTTCCTTTTTTTCTTATCAGAAATTATCGTTCCAATAACCATGGGACAGGCAAACAGGATATGGTTAAATGAGGTTAGAAAAGAATCGGCGGTAATATCAAAGGGGAAAAACATCTGGATTAAGGGCAATCATTTGATAACCCATATAAAATACTATCATGCAACTAACAGAACAATCTTCGGAATAACAATAAATCGTTTTGATGAAAGTTTCAGATTAATTAGAAGGGTTGATGCAAATAAAGGTATTTATAAGCAGGGAAAGTGGGTTTTATATGATATTGTTGAACAAAATCTTAATAAAGCAGATGGAAACTATATTATAAAGTTTCATAAAGAGATTATCGAAAAATTCGATTTTTTACCGGATGATCTAAAAAGAGTAATTAAAAAATCGGAACAGATGAGTTTTAAAGAACTTCTTGCGTATATTAAAAAGGTTGAAGCAGAAGGATATGATGCTACAAGTTATAAGGTTGATCTTTATGCCAAAGCGGCGTTTCCATTTGTTTGTATAATCATGTGTATTGTTGGGACAGGTATTGCTTTAAAAGAAAAAAAGCATGAAGGCCTTGCTCTAAGTATAGCCTACGGTATTGGAATAGTCTTTCTGTATTGGATTTTTTATAGTTTTTGTGTGTCACTCGGATATGGTGATATGCTGCCTCCGTTTATTGCCGCCTGGACAGCAAACCTTGTTTTTTTATCTTTTGGAGTAATTACATTATTAAATAGTGAGTAAATTAAAGTGCCTGAAGTACTTGAAGTATATCGTTGCGCCGAATTATTATACGGAAAGGAGGTTTTTTAAAATGCCTGATGTAGATGAAATAAAAGAGGCTAAAAAGTTTTATTCAGATATTCCGCAAAAGACAGAAGGTTTTTTTTTAAAAGGATCAAATTCTCTGGATTGGGGCATTAAAAACCGGCTCGCCCGGATTTTTAACCCTGAATCAGGCCGTACAGTCATGTTAGCTGTTGATCACGGCTATTTCCAGGGCCCGACTACAGGCTTGGAACGGATTGACATAAACATTCTTCCTCTGGTTCCTTATGCGGACACACTTATGTTAACACGTGGTATATTAAGGAGCATTGTTCCCCCGGCAATGACAAAGTCCATTGTTCTGAGAGTTTCCGGCGGGACAAGCATACTAAAGGAACTTTCCAATGAGGATATTGCCGTGGATATTGAGGAATCGATACGCCTCAATGTTTGCGCCATGGCTGTTCAGGTATTTATCGGCGGCGAACATGAAAGAGAATCGATCAAAAACATGACCCGCATGGTGGATATGGGAATGCGTTATGGAATTCCGACCCTGGCGGTGACCGCGGTCGGCAAAGATATGAACCACGATGCGCGCTACTTCAGGCTTGCTGTCAGGATATGCGCTGAATTAGGAGCAAATTATATAAAAACATACTATATTGAAAAAGGTTTTGAAACCGTTACATCCTCCTGTCCTGTTCCCATTGTCATGGCCGGCGGAAAGAAAATACCTGAACTTGACGCTTTAACAATGGCTTATAACGCGGTTCAGCAGGGCGCAAGCGGGGTTGACATGGGACGCAATATCTTCCAGTCTGAGGCCCCTGTTGCAATGATTCAGGCTGTGCGGGCTGTTGTCCATGACAATGAAACCCCTGAAAAGGCCTTTGATCTTTACAATACGATAAAGAACCAAACCGCCGGTTCATAAAAATGAACCGGACATCGAACGTCGAATAATGATGTCGCTCCGTTTTCTAAGCCTGCCTGCCAACTCCTGTTACAGTACACTGCTTCTATGTCGGCATGCATGGCAATGGCGGGCAGGTTATTTTAAAATCGAATAAAAAACCAATGCCGAACCTTGAATGAATATTTCTGTTTCTTTTCAGGTGTTCATTTTCTCTCATTCAACATTCGATGTTCGATGTTTATTTTTTTTCAGTTTAGCGCTTATGAGAATCAGAGGTTGGAGACCAAGGCTGGTTTTTTGTCAATAAGCCTTTAAAAATGTTTCTGACATTTCTTACAATAAGATAAAGGGCGGGAACATATAAAAGTGTTAAACCCGTAGCAACAAAAAGTCCAAAGCTTATGCTTACCGCCATGGGTATAAGAAATTGGGCCTGGAAACTTCGCTCCAGCAGAAGCGGGGAAAGCCCTGCAATGGTTGTTATTGATGTAAGCAATACAGGCCGAAACCTTACTTTACCGGATTCTACAACGGCTGTTTCAATTTCAGCGCCGTTTTTGATCGCCCTGTTAATAAAATCTATCAGTATAAGTGAATCGTTTACAACTATGCCTGATAGAGCCACTATTCCAAATATGCTTATCATCGTAATCGCCAGTCCCATCACGAGATGCCCTGCAATAGCCCCTATCAGGCCGAAAGGTATGGCTATCATTATTATAACAGGCTGAACATAAGAACGGAACTGGCTCGCTAACAAAAGAAATATTCCCATAAGAGCAAGCATATATCCATTTTTCAGGCTGCCAAGTGATTCTCTGGTCCTTTTCTCCTGTCCTTCCAAATCGTATTCTAACCCAGGATACCGCTCAATCAGTTTTGGAAGAAAATGTTTGTTAAGATCAGCCACGATACTTCTTGCATTTCCAATTGATTCATCAAGATCCGAACTAACGGTTATCACACGTTTTCTGTCAACCCTGTGAATTACAGCATAGGCTCTTCCATGGGTTATGTCCGCAACCTCTTCAATGGGAATCTCCTGGCCGTCAATTGTCCTAATACGCATATCCTCAATACTTGAAATACTCCGTCGGTCTGACTCAGCATATCTGACCAGCACCTTTAAGTCATCTCTGCCTCTTTGAATCCGGCGAGCTTCATCTCCATAAAATGCCTGGCGAAGCTGTCTTGCAATATCGCTCATGGTTATTCCCAGAGATCTCGCCCCTTCTTTTATCTTAACCTGTCTTTCTTCCTTTCCAAGCTTAAAATTATCTGTAACAGCAAAGGTGCCGGGATAAGTTTGAATTTCGTTTTTCAATTCGTCTGCGGCCTGTCTCAGTTGTTTAAAGTCTCTGCCGATAAGCTGTATTTCAATAGGATTACCCCCTGGTCCGCCTTCAAGCGTTGTAAATGTCAGTGTTTCCAATCCAGGGATCTCTCCGGTTAAATTTCGCCATTTATTCAAAATTGTATTTACAGAAAGATCACGTCTTTTTTCCGACGGGACAAGCTCTATCCAGATCGCCCCGCAGTGTCCGCCGGTCTCACCCGGTTTCCAGTCTCTTCTTGGAATCATACCGACCAACGCAAATGTGTTTATTACCAAATCGCCATCATTTTCTGAACGATTACTAAAATAATCGTTTAATTTAAAAGCCTGTTGTTCCAGGTGTTCGATTGTTTGCTCAGTCACTTTATATGGCGTTCCAGAGGGATAGCCGATCTTTGCAATAATCCAGTTGCTTTCACCTTTTGGGAAAAAGACAAAGGGCACATACCCGCCGGCTACAATGCCGAGACTTATTATAAGCACCCCCAGGCCAACAGCAAAAGTAAAGTATCTGTTTTTTACTACATACTTTAAAGCCTGAGTATAATACTTCTCAATTATAATGTTAAGCAAATGGTCAACCTTAAGTCTTATCCGCTCGTGCCAGGATGGGTTGCTGTCTGTTTTTACCGCCGATCT
>JAFCZU010000021.1 GCA_019314185.1 Deltaproteobacteria bacterium
TACAGGGGGCAATATCTCTGTGAAAATCTGGGAGCGGAATCATATTTAGATGACCTGTGAAAATCTTGTCAAGAGGAAATATTGAGTATCACGATATACGGAACGACCTATAGTTGGCGAGCCATCTTTGTTTTTCAGCTACGGGATATAACCGCAACATTTTGAAGACAAGATCCTCCCTGCGCTGGCATCCTTCACAAGCCCTCCCAAAACTGTACAACCCAAAAGCGCCATATATTGTGATCCCTTTTTCATTGACACACAAGGCCAATTCTCCTACACTCACGCCACCCAAAAACGAGTTCTTATCAATTGAACACAGGCTTGACAGTACAATTCTAAATCTGTATTTTGATCCTTGTTTGGATTATGCGGATCAAGGCGTGCGGATGCGCCGATAGTGGAACAACATGTTGTTCCTTATTATCGGCTTTTTCATTATATGGAAAACTTCGGCATTTACCCTTGAGCCGTTTTTCAAAAAGTGATTTTATTCCTTTATCTTTTAGGTGAAAGCTATGCAATTTAAACTTTACAATACTGCTAGTCGACAGGTTGAAATCTTCGAACCTCATCAACCACCTCAAGTGAATATGTATACCTGCGGCTTAACAGTTTATGATTACTGCCATATCGGAAACATCCGGGCCTACATCGCGAGCGATGTTTTGCGCCGCGCCTTGGAATTAAGAAGCTACCAGGTCAATCACGTGATGAATATCACCGATGTCGGCCACATGACCAGTGACGAGGATGCTGGCGAGGACAAGCTGGAGGTCAAATCACGTAAAGAGGGCAAATCCCCTTGGGAAATCGCAAGGTATTATGAGGAATACTTTCTCGCGACATTAGAAAAAATGAACATTCAACCATGTCATACGCTCTGTCATGCAACAGAGCATATAGATGACATGATAGAGCTGGTGAAACGGCTCGAAGAACAAGGATACACGTATAATACAAGTGTTGGCGTCATTTTCGATACTTCGCAGTACCCTCAATATGCGGATTTCGCCCGCCTGAACCTGGATGCTCAAATCGCTGGATCGCGGGTAGAAATAGACCCCGAACGAAAAAAAGCCTGGGATTTTGCTCTTTGGGTGACAAACCAGCCAAAACATATCATGCAATGGGACAGCCCATGGGGGCGGGGCTTCCCGGGATGGCATATAGAATGCTCTGCGATGAGCATGAAATATCTCGGCGAACAACTGGATATACACACAGGAGGGGTTGATCACCTTGCTGTTCACCACACAAACGAGATAGCTCAGTCCGAGGCGGCGACTGGAAAGACGTTTGTGAAGTATTGGATGCACTCCGAATTTTTGACGATCGATGGAACTAAGATGTCAAAATCTATAGGTAATCTTTTCACACTCGAAGATCTCGTCAAGAGAGGGGTGTACCCGCTGTCGTTGAGATATTTATTCCTCAATAGCTCTTATCGAAAACAGATGAACTTTACCTGGGAGGCCTTGAAAGCCGCTCAAACAGCTTTAATGCGACTATATCAACGTGTTCAAGAACTGCCTGAGGAACCAGGGGAACCTCTCGAACACTACATTGAGACTTTCGACAATGCGATCGCCACCGATCTTAATACTCCCCGAGGTCTGGCGGTTCTATGGGAGGTTATCAATTGTTCGGCGCCGCAGAATCACATTAAGGCGACCGTAGCTATAATGGATAGAGTTTTAGGGCTTGGTTTAGATGATGCGGGGGGGCGCTTGACAGAGTTAAAATCGATTGCAGAGGAAGCGCTTGGTGAAGTGACATATAGGGCTCGGGACCAGGCTGAACAACTCGCGCAACAGCGTCAGGAACTACGAAGTGCAAGAAAATTTACTGAGGCCGACGCCGTGAGAGATCAAATCTTGCAACTTGGATACACGATCGAGGATACTCCCGACGGCTACCGGCTAATACCCAAAGTCACTAAAAGTTGAACAATCGCATACTGTTAACTGAGGCGTAAAGGATATGCACCTGTAGGGCAGTGTTTTGCCGAATTCTGTTTCGGTGATGGACTTTAGCGTTGTGAAGTGACTTTGATGGCAGACTTCAATCGATTAACCGCTCCGGCTATCGGGTTTTCTGTTGGTGGCGGTCATACTTGAGTATTATATTTGCTTCTGAATCCATCATACCTACTCATCGTATGTAAAAAACAACGGAACCTGCTCAAGGTTTTGAAACCATATCAAACTAAATTGAGATCTCAGTCAATTTTTTTAGCTGTGGTGGGCGATGATTAACCCTTTAATGATTTGATTGGTGCTACAATGCTTTCAGACTATCTAAGGCGAATTGCCACAAAAAACATCAACCATGTCGTCGAGCAAGCCATGGGCTCTTTTTTGGAGCGGCTAAAGGCAAAGCCGGAGACCTTGGCAATTGCGAGTCTTGGAGGTTTGGGCTACCGGGGTTTTTCTGATAAGCATAGTGATATAGACATGAGTCTGCTTGTCGATTCACCAGCGAACTGGATGCCTCAGTTTGAGTTTTACATTCCCCGACCTGGGACTGAAGGTTTTTTTGAGATCAATATTCACCAAAACACATTGGAGCGGGAAAGGGCACGATCTTGGGAGGAAGCTAAAAAAGAGGCCTATGATGAAGCAAGAATCATATATGATCCGACCGGCGCTCTGCGCAATTTGATCGACCAGCAGGTTGCCTTTGATGAAATGAAGGCGGGCAATAGACGATCGCTTCTTCTCGATGCCATTTTTGCATTTTCTTCCACGGGTGATGGATTGAACGATCACCTTGCGCTTAATAAAATGTGCAACCAAGTGATCGAATTGGTATATTTAGCCAACCACGAATTTCGACCGCATAAAAAGTGGCGGCTTGAGAAGGCGCGTTATTTAAAGAAAGTTCCTCGCGATTTTGATCGGCTTATTACCATGGCCATGACGGTTACGTCAATGCATCAAAAATCGGTAAGATCACGGTTGTCATCGTTAAGGCGTCTGGCGGAAGACTATTCAGTCTCAACCGGGTTGAATCCTTCTCAATCTTGTGTTGACCGTATTAGTGGGGAGACGGCGGATTTGTTGACAATTCTTTTCGGACAGTTCATGTGGTACGCCGAAGTGAACCCTCCGCGACAGGTTGAACGAGGCTTTTTTCTCAACGCTCATGATCTGCTCAACGAGGGACTTTCAATGGTATTAGAGGCATCTCGCCTTATGCGGGGCGTTCCGATGCGCCAGCACTTAGACGCGCTGGATATTGGCCAGCTTCACCCAAGTTATCGCGAAGAAGAGTATAACTTGTATGAAGACGTTGCGGTTCCCGGCTGGAGCGATTGTGTGATGGATGCCCTTTTTACGGTTAACCTATCGGCGGCAGAGGTGACGCGGCGTGCACAAGAACTCAATGAGATTATCACTGCACTGCGACAGATTGCCGAGGAAACGGATGCCGTGCCTCGCAACGCCTATCACCACGCCCTTGCAAATTGCTATTATGATCGTCAGTTGTTATCCAGAACCTTCGGTGAGAATATATGCTCGCCAAATCTCCCGCCGGGTGAGCGAAAGCTATTTTTGGGATATCTAAGTTATAACCTTATCGAATCTATAGACCAGTTAGAAGATGCCCTCGGCACTTTCTCACAGATTTACACAGATCGACATAAGGAGACCATTAAGACAATAACAGAGACTCTAATGGATACCAAAGCGAGGAGTTAAAATAATGGGCGAATACCACAAGCATAAAGAGTGCTTGATATGCATGGCGATTGTCGAAAACGGTGATGACTCGAGTGGATTGTGTGGCAAGTGTTTTGCCCATGGTCAGCAAAAACCTGTGGACTACACGGTGAAACGACTGGAGATTGAAACGCTTTTGGCCGAGAATAAAGGTCGCAGGATAGATGTCTTGGCTGCTGTCTCAGGCGGATTTGATAGTCTCTATCAATTGCACTTACTTAAAAGGGAGCTTAACGCTCAAGTCAAGGCCTTTACCTGGGACCATTACCATTCTTATATTACAGTAATCAAACGTATTAGACGCATGATCATTGATCTTGAAGTTATCGAATGGACGACTGTTGGCTTGCGGTTCGATGTTTCTTCGAAGCTGATGAAGTCCTTTTTTTGTACGGTTAAACGCTTCTGCATCTGCCCTCATTTCATGCTGCTACGCGCATTGCCGCTGGCCATATCCGAAGAAATACCACTGATTGCCATTGGATACTCGCCAGACCAAAACGAGCGCAAGGGATGCTATCAACTGCCTGAAAAGAATCGCCGCTTGGAAAATTTAATCGAGTGGTCAAAGTCTTTTAAGGCCTTGGTCTTATACTGCCTTGAACGTGTGTTTCCGGACGAGTCCAATGAATTGGCGGACTACCTTTTTCATCCCCTAACCAAGGCAATTGAGTACCTGAAACTGAAGGGCGGAACAGCGCCAGCAATACTACAGCTTTCGCCTTATTTCCCTTGGTCTGAGAAGCGTTCCGTTTTGGCGAAACATTATGGCTGGGCCAAATCGGAGAAAATCAAGCTCCATAATAATTGTCTTTTTGAACCTGTCAGAGGATATATGGAGTATATCATGGATAGACCCTTCCTTATAGAGGAAGCTAACTTTCTCATCCGCAGCGGAGAATTGACAAAAGAAGAGGCGCGGGAGGGATTGGCAAGGATGAATGTTGCTTCTAATCAGCCCAAGGTCCTGGGAGAGTATTTGCGCTATGCAAATATGTCAATGAAGGATTTCCACCGGGAATTAGAGCAGCCAATGACGGACGAAGCCACGGACTTGTTGTACAATTACCTAAAAAAACTATTTGCATTTCAAGGTTTTGATGAAAAGGCCATCGGCCCGTTGATAAGGTAGGGATGAGTTTTCAGAAGTGGTTTGAAACCATTTCTAGGGTGATTGTTCAGATCGGGTTGCGTAGTTGTGGCGCCTGGGCGAGATGGCCTCTATGGCTTTCTGCACAGTGATTACAGTTTCGTAATTCACATCGGTGAAAAGATTTAGCCAGGAGCGGATGCGGTTCTCTATGTCCAAAAACAACGGGTCGGTATTTTCTTTGGAGATCAAATATCGTTGGAACTGAGAAAATGTGGGACTGCCGGGCATGGGGATCAACACATTTCCCTGAACAACAATAACGTTCTCTTTGAACATCTCAACTATCTGACGCGATAGCTCAAGGGAGTATTGGAGCGTTTCAGGGTTCTCCTCAGCTACACCTAAAATGAGTCCGACCTCAATCTTTATGCCGGTCCGTCGAATTTTTTCCAGCGCGCTCCAGGTCTGTGCTGAAGTATACCCCTTACGGAGCCACCGTAGTGATCTGTCCGAGGTGCCATCAATACCGACATACACACTGAAACAGTTCAACCTTCGCAATAGCTCAAGGGTATGGTCATTTACATCGCGTATCGACAGGTAGCAAGAATAATTGATGTTTTTATACATTGGCGGGCGGGTATCAATTAGCCCTTGAAGGATTTCAGCCGTGACACTGTCACCCCAGTCTTTCACAGAACAAACCTGCGCAGATTCTTCGCGGGCCAAGGAATCAAAGGTGATTAAATCGTCCCAGATTCGTCTTGGATCCCGAGGAACGAAGTGCGCTGCGGGAATTCCACAGAAGTTGCAGCCATTGTGAGTTCCAGTGGAAATCTTTCTACGGTGGATACATCCCTCATGCGACATTGTTGAGAACGTTACGGGAGGGTAGGGAAAGTCGGCGCAACGTAACTGGTGATTGATATACCGCTTCAGCTCTGCTTGGTAAACCCACCAAGGTTGTTTGTTCAAGTAACAGTGTTTTGAGGAGGGGGCATTTGTGGTTTTACCGGAAGCCACGATCTTACCTTTGTCAATGTAGATCAAATTAGGTGTTTTGCACGGGGCAGTACCTTCAAGAATGGCATGCAGACATTGTTCTCCCGGACCGATGCAGCAAGCTACGAGATTTTCGCGCATATCATCCCGAAATGGTTCCAAATACTGCTTTGGGCCAAGGGTCGGCCCTGCGCCACCGAAAATCACATCCACACCCGAATCAAGAGCCTGCGACGCCAGTGATAGTGCGTTCGAACGGGTGTGGTCCACACAATGGAACCCATAGAGATCATACTTGTCTTCCTTCATTGCGGAAAAGCATTCGGCGTAGTTACGGATATTACCGTCACAAATTGTCACCTGAACGCGACCGGCAAGTTGTCTAAGAAGATAGCTCGCCAACTGAAGCACGCCATACTGCCAGAAATAACGGTTTATATATCCGTATCCAAACTCCGCAGGGGGAACAATTAGGAGTACTTTTTTGATTTTGCTTAATGACATACTTTGTTTCTATCGGGTGGTTGGGTAATGCGCCCGGTCTAACACGGAGAACTCTTGTACTTCAACATTATCAGGTAGAAACGCTATATTTCCAGTCTTCGCCAGACATACACCGATTCGAAGGGACGATTTGCTTGGTATGTTGATAGCTCTTGAACTGAACCCGTTTTCAGAGATCCATATCCTGCTTGGTTCAGAGGAGCTATTATGAGCAACAAGGTGAGCCATTTCTCCGACTTGATCATGGCTTAGATGGTGAATGTTTAAATTTGTTTTATCGGGCCGGACAGCATTGGCTAATAAATTTTGTGCTTGGGTATTGATGACGATTGGTGACGTTTCACCGCATTTAGAGCATATCGTGCCGTCAAGTTCGATCATATCTCCGCGAACAATTTGGCGTCGAACTAAAAGCGCTTTGCATTTAGGGCAGTAGGTGTTGGAGCGATCATTAAAGAAGACGTTGCCAGCGTAAACATATTTTACACCAGCCTTTTCAGCAATTGCACATGAACGCTCAATCACTTCGGTGTCTGTGCGCTGGACGTGCTGGTACCTATGCGCAGGATGAAACTTAACGAAGTGGAGTGGTGTTTCCTGCCCAACATTTTCGAGAAACCAGCCTACGATACGTTCTATCTGTCGTTCGTTGTCGTTAAACTCGGGAACAACTAAAGTTGAGACCTCAATATGCGGTGAGCCGTGTTCCCGCCTGCGCTCGCAGGCATGTTTTAGGTTGCTTAGTGGGATTTCAACGTTACCCCTGCAGTGTCGATGAAATAATTTGTTGTCTACCGTCTTGAGACTAAATGAGAGCACATCAATATGTTCCAGAACGTCGGAAAAGACATCCTGATTGACATATGCTGCTGTCTTGAACAGCGCCCGCGCGTGTTTTTTGATCCTGGGCAACAGATCCTGCATCAATTCCGGTGCAGCGACGAAGTCGTTGTAGGTAAAGCTGACCATGTCTACACCGGTAATCACTACGTAATCCTCAATGTCATCTATAGTCATGCGTTTGAATAAATCGCTGTTTGCTGGTGTGCTCCGCGCGGTTTCCCAATTCTGACACCAGTCACAGTCGAGAGTGCAGCCTGCATTTCCCAGCATTAGACAATCGCAGCCGGGCCAGAAATGAAATATACCCTCGGTTTCGATAGGTTCATAACCCGGAATTAACATAGAGGTATAGGAATCGGTGACAAGCTTACCTTCCAGATTTCTTCTAACCGCGCAGACACCGCTCTGATCCTTACCGAGACTGCAACTTCTGGGGCAGTTAAGACATTTGACCTTGCCGTTGGCTATAGGTCGCCAATTTCTAGCATTAACATATGCTGTTTTGTGAATAGGATTTTCCATAAGTCATTAGGTAAGTCGAATAAGAGTGAATAAATTATGATTCGCCAAAAATCTCGCTTATGACATTAGTGGCTTGGTTTACCATTTCCTTCGAGACATCAATATGGGTCACCATACGGAGGCTCGGTGGGTTATACGCCGCTACAAGTATATCATTATTGCGCAGTTGTTCCAATGTGTCAAGGTAGTTTCCATCAAGTGGCTCGAAGTATACCATGTTAGTCTCCGGCTCTGCCAACAGTCGTAGCTTTTGCAATCGTTTGATTGCATCGGCCAGCCAGCGAGCATGATCGTGATCTTGTTTCAGGCGTGTCATGTTATGTTTCAAGGCATACAGGCCGGCCGCGGCCATCATACCCGCTATCTGGCGTAGGCTGCCGCCGAGCTGGCGTCTTATCTGTAATGCATTTTCCATCTCCGTTTGGGTACCCGCAAGCACGGATCCCCCTGGACATCCAAGTCCCTTGGAAAGGCAGATGTTGACGATGTCGAATGGCTTTGAATAAACACTGGCGTCGATAGAAGTGGCAACCACTGCATTGAAGAGCCGAGCCCCGTCCATGTGAAGTCGGATGCCTCGCTTATTCGCTTCCACTGCGATTTCCTGTATTTGATCCAGCGGGTAGATAAGCCCGCCTGCGTTGTTCAAGGTGTTTTCGAGGGAAATACAAGAAATACTGGGTAGTTGGTGACTATGGGGTGGGATATGTCGTGAAATTTCGGACCAAGTCAAATATCCCAGCCTGGGCTCGATTGGAAGCAGCTGAAGGCCGGACAAAACCGCTGGACCACAGACCTCATGATTAAAGATATGGGACCAGCGATCGACAATCACCACCGTGCCAGGTGGTGCCATCAACCGTAGAGCGATTTCGTTGGCCATCGTGCCGGAGGGCACAAACAGCGCAGCTTCTTTGCCCAGCATCGCTGCGATCTTTCTCTCAAGTCGTAAGACTGCCGGGTCTTCTCGCCACCCATCGTTGCCCAGATCTGCAACAGTCATTGACTCAAACATCTCTTTCGAGGGCTTGCTCACCACATCGCTTCGGAGATCAATTGCCTCGGCAACATGCTTTGTGAATAACATCGGTGCTGAAGTAGATTTCAAAACTTGCTTTCGCCTTCCTGTTGATTAGGTTTCTTACCATAAAGAAAAAATTCACGCGGGAGCCTCATTGGGTACTTTTCCGGGGCTCTGCACAGCTTGTTATGATCTGGCGGAAGCGTCTTTTTTAGGATCCTATGGAGCAGGAACTTTAAAATCTCTCGTGTGGTATCACAATGAAATGGATCAACTATAAAGGCGCTGCCCGTGGCTTGGTAGTTGTGGGCAGGGCAACCACCGGCACAGGTTGATTGCGCGAAGCAGCGCAGACATTTATCAAGATTGAGATACGAGTTTTCTACAGACAAAATTTTGTTTTGAAGATAGTCATTATTTAAATTGAGACACCCTTCAGGTTTAACACTCCCTGCACAAAAAAGCTTTGTGAGAGGATGTGCATAATGCTGGATTTCAGCGCAACGGGAAACAATACCATGAGGCGAAATTGCTATCCGATGACCCGACATTCCTTCACACATATAGCGCGATGGAAACAAAAACTTATGGAACATTGTCGCCGACACAGACACATTTTTTTTTCGGGCCTCGCCAATAGCTTTTTTCAAGCAGGTTACGAATGCCACCGCTGTAGGACGTTTACATAAATTGCGCGCGTTTTCCAGCTTTGGGTATGGATTAAGTGGCTCAAAGTGTACAACCTTTGCTCCCAGATTGCTCAAATAGTTCACAATGGCAGGCATTTCGGCGAGGCTGTCTTGCGTAATCGTCGTCCGAGTCCGTAAGTTTGCACCGCTTGATGCGATAGTCCTGATACATTCCTCTACCTGCGAAGCGCAACTACTACCATCAAGTCGCATGCGTGTCCGATCGTGCATCGAACGCGGGCCGTCGATAGACACTGAGAAGTAGAATCCTTGCTTTAAGAGAAATGTCAAGAATTTTGGGTGCAGTGTACCGTTGGTTGCTAAGCCGAAAGAAAAGCATTTTGGGGGATTGGTATCGCGAATCAGTTCCACTTGGTGGATAAACTTTCGGATAAAACTTTCAGCAAGCGACGGCTCTCCTCCAAAAAAGTAGAATGAGATATCCCGGTCGCCGGATAGATTGAGCAGTGCCGAGATGAGACAGGGGATCTGATTCTCATGTACATCAAGTCCAATATTATCCCCAAGATAGCAATAGCAGCATCTGAGATTGCAGCTTGTTGTAGGAATGATAATGGCTTCAAAAATATTGCGCGCTTCGCCCGGTGTATAGGGCAAGGGAGATTGTTCTGGCAATTGGTCTGGATTCAACCGGGCTATGTTTTCTATTGGGTGGTAGGTGATGTTGCGGTCAAGTCGATCGAACAAGTAGACAGCATCATCAAATACCATTGCCGGGGCCGTACCGATCTTTACGAATTCGGGTTCGTTGGCATTGTTGTCAATATCCTGATTCAAATCAATGCTCCCGTGTACAATAAGGATCCAAGGCCGTGAGGGAGCCGGCTTTAGCCCATCGCATGACCCAACATCCTCCTGCGCATCCTTGCGTAAAATGGAGACAATCCCGGCAATCCTTCGGAGTTTCGATTTTACGTATCTGGCGCAGGACTTCGCTCTCCCTCCAAATGTCAAGCAGGTTTGTTGTTTCTGATACACGCCCTGCTAAAAATTTGGGTTCCGTCGCTACAAATCCGCAGGGGTATATGTTTCCTGAGGCGTCCATATGTACTCCAAGTACCGCAGCGCTGCATCGAGGACCAGCTTTAGCGTCATAAATCTCCCTATAGTCTAGAAGATCGTCCGGCACATTCCGGTTGGGATCATGGTAATCGAAATTTATCTTGATTCGGAGGTTCTTTTGGTTTCGGATTTCGGAAACCTTCCGATGTAACGACAACAATTGATTCGATGTCGGCTGCTCATTACAATAGTTATTCGCAACGGATCCGATCGGACGAAGAGGCACCAATTGCAGGCTGGCATTATAGCGCTCGGCCAGTGCCACCATGTGCTCAAGACAATCTTGTGAGCAATTCCGACGGAACAGTGTTTGATTTATGCGCAGTTTGAATCCTGTCTCCGAAAGAATCTTAAGCGTGTCAAGAGTTTCTGCGTAGTTACCCTTTCCACGCAAAGAGTCATGGATTTCGGCCGGCCCCTCAATGCTTAGTTTGATCTGAACGATATGGCTTTGACGAGATAGTTCTTGAGCAAACCCTTTCTTATCAGGAATGTTTCGCCATATTCCGCTCGTAGATAGAATAACCGCCAGTCCCATATCGGAGATCTTTTCAAGCAGCGGAATCAGGCGATACCCACGCAGAAAAACTTCTCCGCCGGTTAGTTGGACCTGAAAGGCGCCGGACTGACAGATTGCCTCCAGCAAAAAGCATTCATCAACGTGCTCTCTCACACCGGAGCTTCGAGGAACGCAAAAGGAACACTCAAGTGGGCAGGATTCCTCTATTTCGTAGTAGATACGCACTGGATGGCTAAGAAAGGGGCTCGATTCAAGATGAACTTCCATTTGGAGATCGCCGGTATTTAAATTCCAGCCTGGTAGATTCCTTTCTAATAGTTTGCGGATCTCATAGGATTTTAGCATAGGGTCTTTGGAGATAATGTTACATTGCTCCAAAGTTAGCGGGATGCGTGAAACCTGCCCTTTTGGGTCTTGAGTGAGAATGCCCTGACAATCTAACCGTATCCGTCTAATATCCACTTCTTTAAGCCTCAATGGAAAGGAAAAATAAAAGGTAGTTAAATCAATTTCTTATAAACAATAATTCATAGCAAATTGGATGATTTGTGTCAAATTTTTACGTATTCTCTGGATATTTGATATAAGATCCTTATGGGAAAAACAATGTTCTGAAATTGGCAAGCATTTGATTTTTATGGAGAAGTTAAGGGGTAAGTCTACCCCCCAAAAAGAGCCCGAAAATCAATATGTTGGATATTTTTTTCATCTCTCAGGTTTTCCTTGTTATATATTGTATGCATTGAGTTAAGCACCCACAAAATATGGTATTGTTAACAGCGTGAAACCTTATATCGAATATCCAGATATCCTTTTAAATGCTCGATACATTATTAATTTTATGGCCAAATACCTTGACCCACGTCGTTGAATTTTTTTTGCTCTTGACAGTACATATATCTGCAAGTATTGTCAAGAATTGTGAACGAACATTAGCTTAATAGCATTGATGTTAGGTGCATGCTTATCTATTGCCCACTCAGAAATAGTAGATCGCTGTTCAGATCAAGGCCGCAACGACTTTGAAACGGACGGCGTAGCCGTGATTGCGATAGCAAGCGCAACCGCGCTACGTCGAAAGCACTTGAATGGCTAAGCCATTATTTCAAAGGAGCGAGGACGTCGAACGGGGCCACAAGATGCCGTTTCCGGATGGGCACTATCTAACTTGAAAGGAGAACAAGGATGGCTGAGAAAATTGAGGTACAGGAAGATATCGACACCGGAAAGGAGCAAGGCACGATCGTAACCATTAGTGTTAATATCAAAACGCCTTTGGAAGATTTCGACCAGTTGAAGGAGCACCTTGAAGATGGTCACAGGCTTCTTGGAGAGTACATCAAAAAAATGCCGCCAAGATCTAAAAGCGGAGTAACCAGAAGGTACGTATTGCAAGCGGGTTCCACATCTCCTGTTTATTAGCGGAATGTTTCCATGGGCTCAAGCCGGACATTGCCGATGTATCAGTTACACGCGATTCCTGTTGACGAGGTGACAACTCTGTTCTTCGATCCTGAAACCGTGGCCTGGATCGAATCACGTGAACCCGTCTCCAGCATTGTTCAAGCCCGTATTGCCGGGTATTCGGTAGACGAAATAGCCAAGCTTTTCAAACTGGATTGCCGGCATGTGCACGATGTTCTCGCCAGTATTGAAGAAGGACTACAATCCGAGCCTCCTTGTGGGTTCATTCATCGCCCAAAGTCAATAACCTCGGTCGTAGTCTATACCACCACTGCCTGCAACTTGAACTGTGCGTACTGCTATGTCGATCGACGAAAACCGGTAAGTATGTCACTGCCGGTTGCGAGTGCATTCGTCCAAAGCTTTTTTGCAAATTATCCGGATACTCGGTCGATACAATTTTTTGGCGGAGAGCCGACGCTGAATTTCCCGGTCATCCAACAGGTATGTCGAGATGTTTCGGATTTGCGTGAAAGAGGCGCTCTAATTGAGCCGCCAACATTCGGTATCGTAACCAATGCGTTTCACCTCACCGACGAGATGCTGGATTTTTTCGAACGGTATCGATTTTCCGTGACCGTGAGTCTCGACGGACCTCGGGAGCTGCACGACCAAAACCGAAAGACTCTGTCACAGACCGGATCATTTGATAAGGTCGTTGCGAATATTGATAGATTGCGGGGGCGGGTGGCAGAACTGAATATAGAGTCTACCTATACAAAACATCACTTGGACAGCGGCATCACGATTAAGGAGCTTTACAATTTTGTCGACAAGTCGTTCGGCCCGGATGATGTTATGGTTTTTCCTGTTTCCCCTGGTTACTATAAGTCTGGTGACTATATCCTTGAGCGAAACCTGGAAGAGATTAATGCGACAATCACCCGTATGACTGTTGAAATGTTGCGGTCTGGAATCAGAAGTCTGGCGGGGCCATCACCACGAACCAAGGCCGTCCACGTTCCTTTGAAGATCATCGGCGCTATGCTTAGCCGGACCGGAACGTGCCCATATTACTGCACTACATGCCAGCAAGCGATGTCGATTGCTCCAAATGGGGACATCTTCCCATGCTTTGGATTTGTCGGCACCATGGAATTTCTAATGGGGAACGTACAAGACAAAGATGCCTTTACCTCAGATCGCTATCAATCCGTTCTCGAACGGTTTGTGGGGAATTTGAAAGAGAAAAACACAGCGAAGGGTTGCGACAAGTGCTGGGCAAGGCGGTTATGTTGGCAATGCCTTGTTTCAATTTACAAAGAGACTAACACATTGCACGACATTCGTTCCTACTCCTGTGAATCTCTTCGAGCTGTGTGCGAGACTATTCTTGAAGAGGTACACAATCTTTCGAAAGATCCGAGTGCTTGGGAGTTTTTGCTCGGTAATGTCTTGGAGCCCCAAGAATAACCGGAATTAAAAAAACGAGCGCTTAAAACAAGTTGAAGAAAACCTGTCTGTATATGCGGCTTATCAGCGATTGTTCACAGCCAGTTTGATGCCGAAGCCGATAAGGGCGATGCCTGTGAGGCGGGTGGATAGTTTGCGCGCCAAGGGCAGGGTTCTCAGTCCGGCAGCCACGGCGTTGCCCGCGAGCATAAGGCCTGCCTGGTAGATAAAACTGATGGCTGTCACGTGCGCCATCATTACCACCAGGGTGCCGCCTGGGGCGTTCGCTCTGACAAACAGAGGAAAGAAGGCCAAGAAAAACAGGACCACTTTGGGATTGGTGAGGCTGATGGTGATGGCTTGACGAAAATAGACCCGGCTCAATTTTGCGGGTTCGGATAGCGAAGCGGTGGTGTTGACCGAGGCGCGCAGTAATTGCAGTCCCATCCAGCAGAGGTAGGCCGCGCCGAACCATTGCAGGGCCTGAAAGGCGATTGGGTGGGCCGCATCACGGCAGCCAGGCCAGCAACCGCGGCCACCATGTAAATTAAATCTCCAGAAAGCGTACCCAGAACGGCGCCCAAACCGGCACCTATCCCGTGCCTGGCGGTGGCGTTCAGAATCGCCAGGCTCTCCGGCCCCAGCACGAGTTGAAACACCACAATCGCGGTGACGAAGCTGCCATAATTTTGAATTTCGATCATAGCTTGACCCTATTTAGTGTCCATCCAGAAATGGTAGATTTTGGTTCAGGCCAAGGCCGTAGCGACTTTGAAACCGACGGCGTAGCCGTGACTGCGATAGCAGGCGTAGCGCGCTACGTTGAGAGCTCCTGAATGGCTACGCCATTATTTCAAGGGAGCGAGAACTCCGGCCTGGGCCAAAATCTACCATTTATCGATGGGCACTATCTATAAAGCCTAAGTCAGTGCCGGCCATGGTAAAGGAACTACGGCTTGAGGTTTTCCGGGCCGCTTGGTTTACAGGACGTTGAGCCATACGGTTTTAGTGCTGCTTGGTGCAGTAAAGGATTAGAAGTGGTTTCAAAACCTCCCCAATGGTCCAAACCCGGTGTTGGAGCGTGGCGTTCTGTGCTCGAAATACTCTATGTGTTCCTGTGGTTGAACGCCACGCTCCGCCTTGGCCTTAAACCCGATTGAAGGTTTTGAAACGTCAGGGTCAAAGAACGTAGGGCACCTTGAGATTGTAGCTTTTATAGACCACGAAGGTTTCCACGGACTGGACTTGGCTGAGCTTTGATACCTCTTCGGTATAAAATTCCAATTGCCTCTGGGATTTTTTGAATGTGCCCTGGATATGAGGCGGCAGAGATTTTTGTAACCCACAAAGGATGCAGCCGCAGTATCAGAGAAGTTCCATCCCGCATGGTCACCTCTGATCCGAGAATAGGTTTAATGGCCTCGAATCTGGCGGCCTTATAAAATCGCACAGCCCCATATAGGCCATAATGGATTTGCCCGCGTCAAATGCGCAGACTGCGGTCACGAGTATCTTTTGGCCTTCTCGTGCAAGCGTCGGAACTTCTGTCCATCGTGTCATCGCGGGTGGTTGAAATTGGTGAGTGGCTCTGCCAGGAGGTGATCAAAGCGGCACCCCATCGACATTTCGTTGTTAGCATACCAAAGATGCTCCGCAGATATTTCCTTTATGACAGAAAGCTACTTTCTTATTTGAGCCGCTTAGTGTGGGATTCTTTTAAGGTATTTTTCCAAGAATCGGTACCTGAAAGCGATGCGGTTCCCGGGGCTGTGATAGCTATACAAACCTTTGGGGATCTCTTAGGGTTTAATCCCCACTGCCACATTTTTTGTACGGATGGCTGTTTTTACGGCAATCGCATGTTCAGGGTTGCACCGACATTCAAGCTCAAAGATTTGGAGACGATCTTCCGCCATAAGGTCTTCAAGATGCTCCTTTCCAAGGGAAAAATCACACAAGACACGGACCACATGCTAATGTCCTGGCGGCATTCCGGTTTTAATGTTTTTTGTGGACCAAGGATCTACCCACAGCAAGAAGAGGCCATGGAGAACTTGGCCCGATATATCATTCGAGCTTCTTTCTCCCAGGAAAGGATGACATACATGAAGGCACAATCAAAAGTCCTTTATGAATCAAAGGACGGTAAGGCCGAAAAAGTATTTGATGCCCTCGAATGGATGGCGGCCATGTGCTCCCATATCCCCAACAGGGGAGAATAGATGGTCAGATACTATGGCTATTACAGCAACGTGTCTCGTGGAAAACGCAAGAAGCAAAACCAGGATGAGTTGATCCCGTGTATTCTGGAACCAGATGAAGGCTCGCGGGTATATCGACAGAATTGGGCAAGAGTGATACAAAAAAGTTTCGAAGTAGATCCCCTAACGTGTAACAAATGTCGGGGACGAATGCAGATCATTAGTTTTATTGAGTATGATGAAGTTGTTAGGAAGATACTCAAACATCTTGGTTTGTGGTTTTCAAATCTAAGCCACCACCAAGGGCCAATGGACCACCTGGAGAACTTCACATAGATTACTCGGATTCTTAAAATCCCGCCCTTCGACGATTACCAATGTACCGATACCTGCTAATCCCCGGGCTATTGATTTCTGCTATATACCTCGAACCCATGCAATTCATAAAAAGGTTATAATATCGGTTAGATATTTTTATTTTCTACAATAAACGACAACTTAAAGTACGTTGATTAGATGTTAATTAGACTCCCAGCAAACCCTTTATTAATGGGCTATACAGCAGGTTCGACTCCCGCTGACGGGAGTATAAAAAATAGTCTTTCATGTAATCAGACTCTCGATAGTTATATAATTGTCCCTTGAAAAGATTAACTAATTTTACTAAGGAGGAAAAACAGTGTCTATCAGTGAAATAACGGCAAATGATCTGGATGTTGAAAAGTTTATTAAAGATAAGACAGCGGATATATCTGAAGCCGTGGGGAATGATACAGCTATTAATGCCCTGTCAGGCGGTGTTGATTCTTCAACGGTTACACTGCTTGGACATATGGCTCTGGATAAAAAACTGAAAACTTATTTTATAGATAATGGTTTGATGAGAAAGAATGAGCCGCAAGAAGTAGTTTCTATCTTCAGCAAAATGATTGATGCAAGGCAGGAATTTTTCGCGGCATTGAAAGACATAGATGATCCTGAGAAAAAAAGAGAAGCCATTACCCAGACGTTTTATAAAAAAGTTTTTGGGAGACTTGTTAAAGAAAGCGGAGCAAAGCATCTTCTTCAGGGGACTATATTAACCGATGTTGATGAAACGGTTGCAGGTATCAAGAGGCAGCATAATGTCTTTGAA
>JAFCZU010000672.1 GCA_019314185.1 Deltaproteobacteria bacterium
CGTGTTGCCAGAGAAGACTTTATGTGGAGTGTTTAACCACAATAATAATTTTCTTTTTTCTTGAAAAACTTCAGTGCCTTTGGCTAAAACTTCTGCGATATGAAGAACTTGCTCAGAGACTGTCGGGTTAAAATGCTGGTGCGATGTATACCTTTGGAGGGTTCTCTCTGTTACTGGCAACAAAGCAGCTACCTGCTTCCATGATAAGGAAAGATAATTTGCCAAATGTGACACAGCATTTTTGGTGACTCCAATACTACCAAGCTCGACTAAATCCATTTTGCTTTCGAGCTTTTTGCCTAGAATTTTCTCACCACCTAAAATTTCACTGACTTGTGCTAATTGCATAATTACACCTCATTGTTGACATTTATCTAAAATATATCGCCAAATGTCAACAATATCAAGCTGGTTAATTTGAAATACGTAAGGAAGCCGACTTGAAGTAGACTGCCTATATGACGTATTATTTTACGGCTTTATTGCAGGATAATACCGGATATCGGGGCGATATATCGCAAATCCGGGGTAAGGGATGGAGGCGCCATTTTGGCTCTATGGCAATTCCACAATCAAGCAAAATTTAAGGAGTTGCTAACTGATTGAATTTACAGGCTGTCCCGACTTGCGTTGGTAGCCTATACGATGAAGGTCCCGAATCCCTGGTCAATCATCCCATCGTTCTCAGCATCTTCCACCTCCATGAGTACGGAATATGTTTCGCCGTTGTCGGAATCGGTAAATCTTTGAAATAAGTTGCTGGGCGGTGGGAGCAGGGAAGCCTCTGCCCCGTTTCACCACGACACGTTGTTGGGACTTCTTATCCTTCGCGGGCGTTATGCTGCGCTTTTCGTCATTTCGGAGCTGACGAAATGGAGACGAAGTGGGCAAACTAAATCTTTGCCCTCGTACAGGTTAATGTAGGCGGTTCTGTAATATTGCCGTCGCACTCTTTGATTTTGGCTACGGCAATGGTGTTATCTGGATTCTCGTACAGGTTAATGTAGGCGGTTCTGTAATATTGCCGTCGCACTCTTTGATTTTGGCTTCGGCGGAAATGGTGTCGTTATTCAGCATCGTGTTGATTGTGTATGTCTCCACAAGACACTGATAGGTGATATCAAAAGATTTGTCTGTCGACTCGAAGGTGTTGAGTCCCGTCCTTTTCCAAGCACCGTAATACGCTTTGTTGTCCGGATCGATGGCGGTGAGGGTGCCTCCCAGTTCGAAGTTTACCAAAAAGACGACGTCTCCATCCACTTCGCATTGCCAGCTACCGATAAGGTTAGTGGGTGGACCCCCAGCATTGGCCGTGCCAATCAAGGCCATCAATAGCGCTAAACACAACAGGGATTTGATAATAGTACGCACAAAATTTCCTTTCATCTTTTCCTCCTTTGTTTTTGTGGGGATGTACCAAAAAACTGATTTTCCCCATTTGAATTATGTAATAGTGTAAAGGTAACCTCTGTGGTCACCCATATCAAATCATGATATCCCTACGTTTCTAGTCCCTTCGTCAGCTCCGAAATGGCGAAAACACAAACTTTAAATTCTGTTATTTCATTTGTTTCTCCTTAGCACTCTCCCTCCTTTCCGATCAGTCTTGCTATGTGGCCGGTGAATTTAATCACCGGCCATTAGGAGAGGGGCTGCGCATTTTCTATTGCTTCAAGCCCTCCCCTGAGACATGGTTGAGATGCAACCCGTTTAGGTCTCTTTTTTTCGGCTCCCTGCCATCATGCTGTCTTATATAATAGGCAATTTTGATGCCGACCTGGGTTTGTGCCCTATAACTTTATTTAATATATTGAAAAGACAAGATTTATTTGAGGTTCCGGGGGGAGTTGGGGGTGGGTGGAAACACCTATAATACCCTCAACTATTAGTGGGTTCCGCAAATAATGGTGGGATGCTGCGGGGAATTTGCTTCTGGTGGAGTGAATGCAAGGGCCGCATCAAGGTCGTTTGATGCCCAGCTTTTTCATCCGATAACGCAGCGTGCTGGGCTTTAGCTCAATGATCTGGGCGGCGCCACCAGGCCCTTCGATTTTCCACCTGGTTTTCTCAAGGGTTTCAAGTATAAACTGATATTCTATATCTGCGAGTCCCTTGCCCTGGGGTTTCGGGCCTGCATTGCCGGGCCAGGGGTATGCCAGTAGACTATCCATAATGGCCTTTGGCACGGAAGTAATAGTCTTGCCCATTTCTTTATTGAATAGCTTGAGAAAGAAGTTTACCAATAAAGGGATATCCTCTTTTCGCTGCCTCAGAGAGGGCACTGTAATGGGAAATACGCTGAGCCGGTACCAGAGATCTTCACGAAACCGCCCTTTTTCTATCTCTGCTTCAAGATCACGGTTGGTCGCGGCTATGATGCGCACATCCACTTTGAACGTCTTGGAATTGCCCACCCGTTCAAATTCACCGGACTCTAAGACCCTGAGCAGCTTGGTTTGTAATTCCAGCGGCAGCTCGCCAATCTCGTCCAGAAACAAGGTGGTGCCATGGGCTACTTCAAAGCGCCCCTTATGCCTTTCAATAGCACCGGTAAAGGACCCTTTCTCATGGCCGAATAGCTCGTTTTCGATGAGATTCGGAGGCAGATCTGCGCAGTTGACTTTTAT
>JAFCZU010000234.1 GCA_019314185.1 Deltaproteobacteria bacterium
GGAGTTTTTTACATCAAAACGAAGCTGAACAGCCGTAGACACCTTATTGACATTCTGACCTCCAGGCCCCCCTGCTCTTATAAAACGAAGTTTAATTTCATTTTCGCTTATTTTAATAGCAGATGTGATGTGAATCATGCCGACAGTTTACATCATCTTTTATTTTTCTTCAAGAACAACAAGGCAAATCATTACTGGAGTTTTTTCGGTAGCGATTGTTATTAAATTTAACTTACCTTTTTCTATACAGATCAATTTCTTAACAAAGTTGATCTGTTGCAAGGGAAAATGCTAATATAAAAATATTAAAAACAAGTCTGTTCATGTCCGCGCTTGGCGGCGGAAGTATAAGCGCTTCACTACCGGGCATTTACCTTAAAGATATTGGAAAGAAAAAGTGTGGCACATCTCCGGCTGAAGCATTTAAGAAAATATTTACTACGTTGCACGAAAAGATAACTTTTTCTGCTGTAACTGATATTCTGAATGCGTTTGGTTTGAGCATGGAGTCAGTTAAGAGTACTGCTGAGAAAGGGGGTCGAGGACGCTACGAACACTGTTTTTTCAATTTGTGAATGGATAACATTCTGTTAGAAATCCCAGCTAAGAAGCGAGGGGCACGAATTCTTGATGCGCAAGAGATCAGCGCAGGTCGAGTAAAAAAACGCTTAATTTAGTTGAAATACATTTATAATGTTTTGTCGGCTTGTTTTTTAAGAATGATCATCAAAATAATCGCAACGGGTGCTATTGTTAATCCGGTTATTTGGGCAACAGACAGGACGCCAAAAACAAGTTCTCCCCTGAAATCGCCACGGAATATCTCTATAAAGGAGCGAGTAACAGAATAAAGCAAAATATACATACAGAAAATCTGCCCGCTAAATTTTTTGCGCGTGCGGAAAAACCAGAGAAAGACAAATATGGATAGATTGCTTATGGCATGATAGAGCTGTGTTGGATGAAGCGGAATTCCTATCGGAGCAAGCGTGTCCGGGTTTGTAAATGTTACTGCCCATGGCAGGTTGCAGGCCTTTCCATAACAGCATCCGGCAGAAAAACAACCAAGCCTGCCTAAAAACTGGCCTGCGGCAAGTGAAAGGGCGGCTATATCGGTTGTTTTCCACAAAGGCATTTTTTTTATTTTCAGATAGATAATACCGACAATCAAAGCTGCGATAAAACCTCCGTAAAAAACAAGCCCCCCGTTCCATAATTTGAAAATTTCCAGTGGGTCTGAAAGATATATTTCTGGATTTGTAATAATATAAAACAGACGTGAGCCCAAAATGGCGGAAACCATAGCATAAAATGAAAGATCCATTATCTTGTCAGGATCTTCGCCAACTCTTTTGGCTTCTCTTTGCGCGATTAAAATGCCCGCAAGAAAACCCATGGCCACAAAAAAGCCATAAGTATGAAGAGTCAGTTTGCCGATTTTTAAAAGGATTGGATGCATTTTTTTGTGTTATGAACTTGGCAATTTATTTAAAAGAATATGATATATAAAAATTCCGATTCCTATGGTGATAGCGCTGTCTGCGATATTAAAAGCAGGCCAGTGATAATTCCCTATATAAAAGTCTAAAAAATCGACTACCTTTCCAAAACGAAATCTATCAATCAGATTACCGATTGCTCCTCCCAAAATCATAGCAAAAGCTGTGGCAAGCAAAGGATGAGTTTTGGGCGTATTCTTATAGAAAAAGAATATTAAACAAACAGCAAGAGATGAAACAACTATAAAAAACACATACCGCAGACTTGAGCTCTGGCTTGCCATGAACCCAAACGCGCCGCCGGCATTTTGAATATGGGTGATGCTGAAGAAACCTGGTATAACCGGTATAGAGTTATAAAGAGGCATTTTGCCTAATATTATCGCCTTTGATATCAGATCAAAAATTATAATTATACCGGCGATGCAAGCAAGTTTAATATATTTTGTTTTATCTGCCACGTTGTTTAATAAAGGTTCAGGGTTCAAGGGTAATAAAGCGTCTAAAGCTATGGAGTTGCTCCGTTCTGTTTGTTTCCAAATTGAGGAGCGAAGCGACAACAACATTCATCATTCGATGTTGGGCGTTCGATGTTCGACGTTCATTCCTTCAGAGGTTTAATCTTCAATTTCTCAGTTTTCAATTCCTTTTATATTTTCTTCACACCGTTTGCAGATAGTAGGATGTTCTGAACTTGTTCCCACAGAAGGATCATGTACCCAGCACCGTTCACACTTTTCACCGGTTGCCTGTTCAATCAAAATCCACAATCCCTCGATATCGTTACTTTCATATGCGCCTGCAAGGGTTTCTTCTTTGATAATAAATGCTTGTGAAACAATAAAAATTGATTTTAAGTCTTCTGAATAGGGATGAAGGGCATTATACAGATCTTCATTTGCCGAAATTGTAACAGAAGCGTCAAGTGGATGTCCTATAAGTTTTGCGTTTCTTGCTTGTTCCAGTGCTCTTGTTACCTCGCCGCGCACTTTAAGCAGGAGTTCCCATTTTTGGGCCAGTTCTTCATCCTTTAATTCCTTATTTACAACCGGCAGTGATGTCATATGAATGCTTGCTTCTTTGTCTTTTTGTTCCGGCATATATGCCCAGATTTCTTCTGCTGTAAAGGAGAGAATAGGGGCCATAATCTTTGAAACAGTATCAAGCATAATATGCATGACTGTCTGAGCGCTTCTTCTTTCCGCAGATTCCGGCGGCGATGTATAAAGCCTGTCTTTGAGAATATCAAGATAAAAGGCGGATAGATCGAGGGTGCAGTAATTATAAAGAGCATGATAGATAGTATGAAACTCAAATTGATGATATGCCCTGGTGGTTTTTTCGATTAATTTTTGCAATTTGTGCAGGGCAAATTTATCTATATCCGGCATTGATTCATATAAAACAGAGTCTTTCCCCGGGTTAAAATCATAAAGATTGCTGAGCATAAATTTGCAGGTATTCCTGATTTTTTTGTACGCGTCACTTAATTGTTTTAAAATACTGTCTGAAATACGTATGTCATCTTTGTAATCGGATGCAGAGACCCAGAGACGGAGAATTTCCGCTCCATGCTGGTTAATAATTTTTTTTGGGGCAATAACATTTCCAATAGACTTGGACATTTTTTTCCCTTTTGCATCCACTACAAATCCATGAGTTAAAACAGATTTGTATGGAGCCTTGCCCCTTGTGCCTACTGCCGTCAAAAGTGAACTGTGAAACCAGCCTCTATGTTGATCACTCCCTTCGAGATAAAGATCGGCAGGCCATTTTAAATCAGAACGTTGTTCAAGGACTGCGGCATGGCTTACTCCTGAATCAAACCATACATCAAGTATATCTGTTTCTTTCACAAACGCTTTGTTTCCGCACTTTTCGCACACGGCATCATGCGGCAGAAGCTCCTTTGTATCTTTTGTAAACCAGATATCTGCGCCGTGTTCTTTAAACAGCGCATACACATGATCGATTATTTCCTGATTAATATATATTTCTCCACATTTATCACAAAAGAATATCGCAATGGGAACGCCCCATGCCCGCTGTCTTGAGACACACCAGTCCGGCCGGTTTTCAATCATGCCATAGATTCTGTCTCTTCCCCATCGTGGTATCCAGTTTACCTGATCGATTTCATCAAGAGCTTTTTTTCGCAAGCCTGTTTTATCCATTGGAATAAACCACTGGGGCGTGGCACGGAAGATTACAGGCTTCTTGCAGCGCCAGCAATGGGGATAAGAATGGGATATTGTTTCTTCTCTGACGAGAGCGCCTGTTTCCTGCAGTTTTGTAATAATCTCTTTGTTGGCTTTAAAAACAAACTGGCCTTTAAAAAATTCAACATCATTTGTAAAACAGCCGTTGGCATTCACAGGTGAATAGGTGTCTAATCCATATAAAAGTCCTGCCTCATAATCTTCCTGCCCATGCCCAGGCGCTGTGTGAACGCAGCCTGTACCGGCTTCCAATGTTACATGAGAACCAAGGATAATGAGAGAATCCCTCTCATAAAGAGGATGACGGCATCGTTTGTTTTCAAGAGATTTTGCCTCGATTTCGGTCAGGATAGAAAAATCTGAAATGCCAAAATTGTTCATGCAGCTTTCAACAAGATCTCTCGCAAGAATAAAGACTTCGCCATTTCCCACGTCAACAGCAGCATAAATAAAATCAGGGTGAAGCGCTACCGCAAGGTTTGTCGGGATAGTCCAGGGAGTAGTTGTCCATATTACAACAGAAACTTTTTTGTCTGCCAAAGCTGGCGCTTCATGACTGAGATTATCTTTTAAGAGGAATTTTACATAAATTGAAGGCGAAGGTTCATCTTTATATTCAATTTCCGCTTCGGCAAGAGCTGTTTTGCAGCTACAACACCAGTATATCGGTTTTTTGCTTCTGAAAAGGCTTCCCCCGAGCGCAAATTTTCCACACTCACGAGCGATTACAGCTTCATACTCATAGTCCATCGTCAGATAGGGATTGTCCCATTCGCCCATGACTCCAAGCCGTTTAAATTCCTCGCGTTGAATATCAATATATTTATTTGCATATGATCGGCACAGCTTGCGAAAATCGTTATGGGAAATTTCCTTTTTCTTTGATCCAAGTTCTTTATCAACATTATGTTCAATGGGGAGTCCGTGGCAATCCCATCCAGGCACATATACTGCGTTAAAGCCGGACATTTGCTTTGAACGAACAATTATATCCTTTAATATCTTATTTAAGGCTGTGCCCATATGAATATTTCCATTTGCATATGGAGGGCCGTCATGCAAAATAAAATGTTCGCGATCTTTGGAATTATCTCTGATCGTTTTGTACAAACGGTTTTGTTCCCAGGCTTTTAGCTGTTCAGGTTCACGTTTGACCAAACTTGCTTTCATGGGAAATTTGGTAAACGGCAGGTTAAGTGTTTTTTTGTAATCCATATAGCCTCCAACGCTGGATTTTATCAATTTTTAAAAAGTAATAATTTTGTTTTAAGAGCATATGACTTAAAATATAACCTATAAAAACTACTTATAATGCATTTATATGTCAAGCAAATAGAATGAATCTAATAAAGAGCCTGTTTGAGGAGAAGGGTATTAAGAACAATGCAATCTTGTGAGTTAGAAAGAATTTTGAGAAAAGGGAGAAAAACTGAAAAGGAAAAAAATAAATTAAGGCCAGGTCTCTTTGGTATTACATCAGGGCCTGACCTTATAATGTTTATTATTGCCTAAAATGAGCGATTAACCATTAGTTTTTTCAAAAGAGCTAACGGCTAATCGCTAACAGCTAATCGTTTAATGTTATGGCTGCAAATCTTCCGGTATTTCCATTGCTTCCATAAGAAGCTCACTAAAGAACTTGACATGCATCCCGAGCTTATATCCGGCAACAATATCTTCAACACCGCTGTGACAGTTGTGGCAAGGTGTTACAATTGTATGAGCTCCGGTTCTTTTAAAATTCTCCGACTGTAT
>JAFCZU010000673.1 GCA_019314185.1 Deltaproteobacteria bacterium
GTTTCAATCCTTGTTTTAATGGATTCTTCTCTTCAATCCCGATTTTGCTTTTTATTCTGCAATACTTGCAGGTTATGTTTATTTTCAAATGTTGATAATGGAGCTTTTAAGGCTTTGACAGCCCTTTTTTCAGCTTGTTTTTGCCATCCCATAGTATGATTAACCTTTTGATATGACGCAATTAATTGACCAAACATCTTTATTTTTAAATATTTTCACTCCAAGAACAATTCTTTCTCGAATAATTTGATGTTATTAATAAAAAAGATTGTAATTATTCAGCTACAGATTTACATAAATGAATGCAGATAGTTTAAATACAGTAATCACTCAGGCACAGAGGGGCAAAGGCACAGTGGCACAAAGAAAAATAAAAACATATAAAAAGAAAAAATATCAGTGATAATCAGCGTAGATTGGTAGCTGAATAGTTACAAAAGATTTAACATTCTCCCATTTCCATTCTTCTCCAGAAAGGACAATTAACGGGGAAGGCTCTTCTTCAGCATCTTCAATATCGCCATAATCCAAAACCCTGGCGATTACATAAGCAGTATGCTTATCTGCATCTATTTCATCCGCATCTCAGAAAAAAGATGGACGAAAAATCGATTTAACATTAACTTTTTGCATTTATAATTCTTGTCCTTAAACCGCTTAGGAACGTGGGACGATAAGTATGTCCATGGCGCTATCGAATTGATCTGTTGTATCATCCAGATAATCGGCAATGCTTTGGATGCTTGATGCCATATTTATTTTTTTCTTGCTGGTTTGCAACGGAAAAAGCGCTTTATTCCTGATATCACTATTTGCTTTTTTTCCATCCAAAACTTTAACGACCTTATCAATCTTTTTCTCTATCTTTTCAATGGCCAGAGCTTTTGCAGAAGCTATTTGCGCCTCAACGACAGGATCATTAGCAGTTTTTACAATAGATATGAGGCCGCTTATTTTCTCGATCATACTGTAAGGTTTCGGCTCTTTCAATATTTTGCAGAGTGTTTCAAGCGCTTTTTTCACATCAGGTTCTTTTTCAAGGAGCATCCGGTTAGGCTCAAAACTTTCAACAGCCTTAATCAAATTATTCCATACATGAATCTGATTTTTATAAAAATTTTTCAAAGTGGCAAAACAAGAAGATGCATCGCAGAGCCGGTCTTCATTATTGAGAAAAGTTTCTATAAATTTACACGGTTCATGGACATTTAAAAGCTTATTTGAAAGATCCAGCACATTTTGGATCTCATTTGTTCCCGGATAGTTCTTCGTTCCGGCAACCCTCAGGAACTCTTCCAGATTGCTTTTCCATATGCGTAAGTGTCTGCGAAGGTTTCGGCACAGACTGTTCTGGCTTGCCGGGCCGACATCTTTGAATAATTTTTTGCCGAGATGTTTTGCTCTTAGCAGAACAGATTCTTCAACTACTTCAGGTTTTATGATTTCGATGTATTTCCATTGAGCGGTATTAGAAAGATGAGTTTTTAGAATAGAAAGTGTCTCACCAATCTGCAGAAATATTGACTGCGATTGAGCAGACTCAGAAAGAAAGGCTTTAATATTTTCAGACAGAATTTTTTTCCCATCAATAATAAAATGGATTTTATCATCTTTAAACAGGTCGTTTGTCAAATTCCTGATAAGCGGTTTTGTCCATTTATCAGATTGCATGGAAAAATGGCTTACCACCTCGTCAAGCATGAGTTGATCGTTGTCAGCAATTCTTGAATCAATAAAGGTAAGAACTTTTTTTAAATTCCGTTCATGAGACTGATCAAAATCAAAAGTTTGCTGTGAAAATTCCATGCCAATATTTTTTCCATCTTTGAATTACCGACAGGATACTAAACAGTCCTTTCGCATAAATTTCTATAGCAGCAATCAGGGCAGCGCTTTCAAGCTCGATAAAATCTTTATCTTTTAAGGGAACCTCAACAAGCTTATTTTTGCTTCGGGTATAAATTATAAACCCTTTTTTAACCGGAACCTGAAAATTATCTTTTATAAGCCGGGCATAAAATATTAACTGAAAACGATAAGTTTTAAATAATTTATTTTTATATTCCGCAAACTTATAATCAAGCGGAGCTGCTGTATCATCATCCAGAAAAAGCACCTCATCTACAATTCCTCGTATTCCCCCAAAAGATGCAAGATAAACATCGGATTTTCTATCAATGACCCCAATTTTTTTCCGCAAATATTCAG
>JAFCZU010000235.1 GCA_019314185.1 Deltaproteobacteria bacterium
AAACAAGCATAAGTATTACCGGAGAAAGTGGGGGTGTGGGGCACTTCAATGCTGACGAAAATGGCATTGACGTTCAACAGACGGTTATTTCCTCGCTCCAGAAACGTTTTAGTGTTGACGAGGATATATCTGTTTACTTCAGGGGGTTTTTGGACGGGGCAGTTGACTTTAATGCTTTTGAAAACCCCGACAATAGTAGTCACTATGCCAATTACGAACTGACAGGCTCTGCACAAATTTCGCAAATTGTAGATGATGGAACGGGTGTGCAATCAATTTTGCCACCAATCAGTTTAAATAATGATAATCGGGAGGGCGAGCATCTTATTCAGCTCGTAAAACAAATTGAAGGAAAGGATGTCGAGTATGTGCTGAGCACTTCGCTATCTCTCCAGACCAACGTGAAGAACTGGAAGTTTCTGACGCCTACACTAAACCCTTCTCCTCCGCCAACGCTCATCTACAATTACGAGAGCTATGAGCTGTCCGAACCGTTCCTCCTTGGAAGCGACCCGGACAATCCCCTTATTATGACAGCTACTTTAAACCAGGTCCCGATTCCCCCATCCCTGCTTCTTATGGGATCCGGGTTGGGTGGCCTGTTCGTCATTCGTCGACGTTTTTGGAGAGCCTGATAGATGTTTAAATAGGGTTCAGGTACACAAGGCGAAATTGGAAGAGAGTTTGAAAAGCCCGTGTCTGCTGTAGAAAATGCACTAAGCTTCTACTGTGTATACTGGCCCCAAAAACCCGAACATTGTGGTCCTGGGAGAGAAAGGAGGTGATGGATCCATCGGTATAGGCTTTATACAGCTAACGTTTAACTTACAACTTACACTTTTAATTAGGAGGACATGATGAAGAATATTAAAAAGATCTTAGGGATGTTTGTAGCTCTTGCGTTTATGTGCACACCCGTCTTTGCGGGAGATCAGCCCGAGTATGATGTCGTCGGATGTGATGCTACAAACTACTTCAATGACTTGGCAAGGAACCTCGTGTGTAACAATAACATGAAAAATGGTCTATTGGTCAATGAGTATAGTGACTTCACAGATGATTGTGACAATCCAGTGATAATCACTGATAATAACGTTTTGATGTCTGTTTGCAACGAGGTGTACGGTGCAACAGGTTTCTGGGAGTACTTTGAGACTAACGGCAATCAAAACGGGGGAGATCCATGCTTTCCTGGTTATGAATCCCATTTGGCCACAGCATTTAACGAGTACTTCTTCGAATGGCAGATTGTGCTTCAAAAGAAACCCCAAACCGATCTGGACGTAAGTGTCAGGGATTGCGTTTTGAAATTCAATTCTTTCACCCTTTTTGGAATAAGCCCATTCGAAGGTGCTGAGCAAACCGGCCGCATAACTATGTTTGGAATGCCTGGTTCCTGGTGGAATCCGACTGCAAATCCCAGGATGACCGTAACGGCCTTACCAGGCCCTAATGCACCAGCCTCTTTTGCTCCATTCATCATGGATGCCCGCACGCACCCCAATCTCGTTGTGGTACCCATGTACGAAGCGCTTTACACGTCCAAAGGGATTTGGGAAGAGTCTATTGTTCTGGTTATGCCTGAAACCCTGGTGCTGAGTCAAAACGGCGATATCCAGACCCGCCTGAGATCAGGAGATCGAATCAGGGTTCGTGTTGATATCTCCGAGGCTGGCACAGCTAACGTTAATTACGGTGAGGATAACGTAAGTATTAACTACGTTGGAATCCATGGGACTGAATACATTGATATGGCGAATGACAACAATATGAACGAGGGTGTTCTTCTCTGCGGTACTTGTTTGTAGTAAATGATGAGTTTTGACATATGGGGGGGACGCAAATGCGTCCCCCTTTTTCTCGCTTTCTTTCAAGAAAGATACGGAGACGTTTTATGAACATGAAATCAACCAAATTCATTTTAGCGGCGTGCGCTGTTTTCTTCGCTCTTTCCCTCATAGGTTACCTGTTGTTGCGGAATTACGAAAAGCCTCAAGTCGAACGAATCGCTAAAGAGACTGAAAAAAAAGCCCATAGCTTATCCGACAGCGAAAAACTGAGGGCGCAAAAAGACGGAAAAGACGAAAACGCACAAAAGGTTCCTCTTTTGGCGGACCAACAAGAGGATCACCGCTGGCTTGATGGCGCAAAGGCGGCAATTAATGCTCCTGACATCAACGCTCGGTTCCAGGCAGTATGGAACCTTGGAAAGCACCCGACGCCCGAAGCTGTCGACCTTCTTGCCCTGTTTCTCAAAGATAGTAATTCTGATCTGGTTGAAGAAGCTATTGACCAACTGGGATCCATAGCTCTAAAAAATAGCGAATTAAATGAGGCAGTCTATAAACTCCTGGAAGCAAAAGCCAAAGACCGACAATTCTCTAACCGTGGCCAAGCGCTGGTAAGCGCGGCTACGCTTGGGCTCAATGATCGAATTCTTCCGGTGATCTCTGATTTGATTTCTGAAAAAGACGGCCAAGCCAGGCTAAAAGTTTTTGCCTCAAGGGCTCTGGCATTCATTGCCAGCCCGGAATCCATTCCACAATTGCGGTTGCTTGTGGATAAATCTGAAGATCCTGAGATTCATCGGATGGCTTTTGGTGCCCTGGCAAAAATTGCTACGCCCGAAGCGACGGATCTGCTTGCAGAGCACGTGCACTCTTCGGATGAAAAAGATCAGGTGAGCAGCGCTTGGGCACTTTCCCTGCATAATGAAGAAGAATACAATCGGGTTCTTATAAGTGCTATAGCTGGTCGAAGAATAGGGGGGAAAGCGCTATCAGTGGTTGCAAAAAGTCCTGCGGCGCCTGCTGTATTCAGTGAACTGCTGCAAAGCAACGATATCGGGAAAGATGACAAAATTTCCTTGCTTCAGACACTATCCGAAAATACTGTACTTGCCCCATCAGAGGTTCGATCAGGCGTTGTCTCAGCAGTTAATCCATTGCTGGATAGCGCAGATCCTGATCTGGAGATAGCAGCGATAAGAACTCTTGGCAAAGTTGGAGCAGGAAAAGCTGTAGCAGAGATGTTACTTCCGAAATTAGAATCAAACAGTCCCCTGGTTCGTGAAGAGGCGCTTAATGCTTATGCTTTGCATTGTAATCCCAAAAATTATAAACCGGCATTAGACATGATATGGGATGGGGAGGAAAACATTCGAAAATCTGCGCTGACGTTATGTCAACCTTTTCTTACTGAGTCAGATCGTGCCGTCTTGGAAGAAGCATTGAATCATGAAGATGAATTTATCCGGAAGCATGTTGAAAAAATATTATTGGATCAATTTTCCTAAAGGTGAGGAGTGGATCATGAGATGTCTTTCCATAAAATATTGGGTCAGATTATTTGTGCTTGTCATATTCTGTGTTGGCCTGTTTTGGATGGAGGTTTTAACTCCATGGTCATCATCTCCCCGGATTCTATGCGCTTCGTCTGACGATATTGTAGTTGCAACGGTCAATAACGAACCAATCAGCAAATCAACTCTGGATCTATTAGTTAAGCAATATAAAGGAAACACAAACAAAGACAATGTAACAATAGACGAAAAGAAACAAATAATTAAGAGCCTAATGACACGTTATTTAATTTTGCAGCAGTCATCGGTCCAGGCCTTGAAAAACGACGAAGACATCATAGCAAAAGTTATGGTATATGAAAACAACCTCATTGTTAATCGCTTTGTTAAAGATCAAGTCGACAAAAAAGTAACTGTAACAGATAAAGAGCTAAGAAAATACTATAATCTTAACACTCATGAGTTTAGGACAAACCCAAAAGTACAGGCAAGAGCTATCCTGCTTAAAACCAAAGAACAAGCTGAAAAAGTCTTATACAGGCTTCGCAAGGGTGAAGATTTCGGCAAGCTGGCGCAAGATTTTTCCATTGATCCGTTTACGGCTTCAGACGGTGGAAGCATGGCAATCCTTGAAAAAGGAAAAGGTAAAGTCTTTACCCAAATTGAGGAAGTACTCTTCGACCTGAAGCCGGGTGAAATAAGTGATGTTGTGGAAACAGCATTTGGGTTCAATATCCTTAGTGTTGATGAAGTTTTCCCAAGCGAACTCAAGCCCTTTGAAGAGGTCAGAGAACAGATCAAGAGGTCAATTTTGCAGCAAAAAAAGGCCCAGGCTTTTGAAGAGATGTCAAACAGATTACAGAGAGATGCTGAAATCAAAATATTTGAAAACCGTCTACTCGAAGATTAAGTCGTCCTTTAGGTTTTTCTTTCTTGAACCCTCTAAAGCAAAGGAGGTCCGAAGATGCGCTGGCAGCAAAGACAAAGACTCACATACGTGAGCACACGAATGATAGTTTTAATGATCGGTTTTTTATGCTTTATGGCGGGCATAATGCCAGGTAATGCCCTGGCTGCATATTATACATTCTTGCCAACAGATGATGTGCACGTGGATCTACTTGCCCCTAATGGAGGCTATCCCATTACGCACTATTTATATACAAACGGTGAGGCTGCTCCAGCTCATGCTTATTTGAAGTTCAATCTTGAGAATGTCCCAGCGACAGATCAGGTCACCGAGGCTATCCTTAATCTCTATTGTGTGTATGGATATAAAGCAGAAGTAGATCTATATCACATATCTGATGATTCCTGGGATGAAGGATCGGTAAACTGGAATAACCGACCTGACAGTGGAAACCTGGGCCCTATGTTGGATAGCGCATATGTCGATTATCCCTATAATTGGGTAAGCTGGGATCTCTTTGGTAGCGGCGCCTGGGACCCGACTGTTGATCAAATAGATGATTATATATCACTATTAATTAAGCCATCGAAGGAATGCTTATATTTTTTTAGCAAAGACTCTGGTTATGAATTTAAACCCTTTCTTGCCGTCACAACCTCAGCGGTTGAGACTGTCACAATGTCATCCGTTCCCATTCCCCCATCTTGCTGGCTCTTGGGGTCCGGTATGGTCTTTCTTGTGAGGTCGAGATTTCTGACACATGAGTCGATATTATGAAATGAATCTGTTTTATCTCTTGCGGAAGTCTCCTATACGCTGTCCGACTTCCTTGGGCTTTTTGTCAATCCTCTGGTATCTACACACCCGTTCTCAGCGCTTTCCAAAATGGCCAGCTTTTGTTTCTGATTAAATTGCTGCCCAAAAGACCCCCCAATGCATTCAGGGCTCCGTCATCGTCAGATGCAACTTGTTGATTTAGTGTTGATAATAGTGAAATCTACTTTTTATTCAGTACTGACATCCCAGACCAAGGGTCCAGTAGTAGCGGTATATGCTCTGGTTTTCATAGGCATATCCAACACCAAGATCGCAGAAATTTGGGGATAACATGTTCGCTCTGTGTCCAGGGCTGCTCATCCAACCATTTACGACAGCCGCCGGAGTGGAATACCCGGCGGCAACGTTTTCTCCACCCTGCATGAGCCGGTAGCCGGCATCACGCATACGGTCCCAAGGGCTTGAC
>JAFCZU010000674.1 GCA_019314185.1 Deltaproteobacteria bacterium
ACCAGTTTTGAAGTGCCGACAGTCAGCCTGCATGTTCATGAGCGTATTGACCCGAAAACCATTATTGACACGGTAACGAAAGAAAAGACCGGGCCGGCGCAGATGTCGCTTTTTAAAACTGAACAAAAACCTCTGCGGGAAGCCATTGATTTTTACAAACATAAAGAGGGCTGGAGTAATCGCCTGATTGCCGGGGACAGCCTGCTGGTGATGAACTCTCTGCTGGAAAAAGAGGGCATGGCCGGCAAGGCGCAGATGGTCTATTTTGACCCGCCTTATGGGATTAAGTATGGCAGCAATTTTCAGCCTTTTGTAAATAAGCGGGATGTAAAAGATGGTAAAGACGAAGACCTGTCTGCGGAGCCGGAAATGATTAAAGCCTTTCGGGATACTTGGGAGTTAGGCATTCATTCGTATCTGACTTATCTGCGGGATCGCCTGCTGCTTACCCGTGAAATGTTGCATGAAAGTGGTAGTGTGTTTGTGCAGATTTCAGATGAAAATTTACCTTATGTCAGAAATATTTTATCTGAAGTATTTGGCCCCGAGAATTTTATAAGTCAAATTTCTTTTAAGACTTCCCCTGGTGATACAACGAAGTATTTGCCACCATGCTTAGATTATCTCATTTGGTTTGCTAAAAACAAAGAAACTTTAAAATTCCGAAAAATTTACCTTCCAAAAAAAATTGGAGAAGGCGCTGGTAGCAGTTTTGATTGGATAGAATTTGAAGATGGTACATGCCGAGCTTTGAAGAAAAAGGAAAAAGATAACCCAAATTTTATCCCAAACGGTAGATTATTTAGATGGGCTGATCCCAGAAGGAAAGGAACCTCAGAATCAGCACAATTTAAATATGAATTTGAGAATGAAGCTTTCACACCAGGCAATGGCATGACTTGGAAAACTACTATTGAAGGTATGAATAGGTTAAGATCTGCAAATAGATTAGGAAAGAAGGGAAATCAATTAAATTATAAAAGATATTTAGATGACTTTCCTGCTACTGAACTTTTAAATGTGTGGATTGATACTATGAACTCCTTTATGCAACGAAATTATGTAGTTGAGACAAATTCTCTTGTGGTTCAACGATGTATAATAATGGCAACGGATCCAGGTGATTTAGTCTTAGACACAACTTGTGGTAGTGGTACAACTGCTTTTGTTGCTGAGCAATGGGGGAGACGTTGGATTACATGCGATACTAGTAGAGTCTCCACTTCTCTTGCAAAAAAAAGACTGATGACTTCTCAATTTGATTATTTCAGATTAGCACATGAATTTGAAGGAGTTGGAAGTGGTTTTGTTTATCAAACAATTCCTCATATTACACTAAAAAGTATTGTAAACGCCCAAGGTAATACCTTTGAGGTTTTATATAATAAACCAAAAGTTGACAGAAAAAAGTCCCGCATCACTGGACCCTTTACAGTAGAAGCCGTTCCAGCTCCTTATGCCAAAAGTTTTGATGAACTGGAAAAAGATGACAGCGGTTCAGATACCTCTATTGCCCGCACCGGTGAAACTCACCGCCAAAGCGAATGGCGGGATGAATTATTAGGCGGGATGAATTATTACGAACCGGAGTCAGAGCCAAAGGCGGAAAGATAATCCAGTTCACCCGTGTTGAACCGCTTTCAGGCACAAAATTCATTCAGGCAGAAGCTGAAACCAAAGAGGATGTTCCCAAAAAAGTATTGGTTGTCTTTGGCCCGGAACATGCGCCGCTGGAACAAAGACAGGTAGAAGACGCTTGGCAGGAAGCCCGTGCTTTAAATCCCGATATGCTTTTGTTCTGCGCTTTCCAGTTTGACGATGAAGCGGCAAAAGATATTGATGAACTTACTCCTGAAATTGCCGGTATGCAGCTCTTAAAAGCCCAGATGAATGCGGATATGTTTACCGATGATCTGCGTAAAAAACGTTCAAGCAATGAAAGTTTCTGGCTGGTGGGTCAGCCTGATGTGAAAATGGAAAGTTGTAAGTTTTTAGTTTTTAGTGATAAGGAGATTGCAAGCCATGACATCTTCAAGGAGTTATCGGGACTTGATAGTCTGGAAAAAATCAATAAACTTGGTGACCAGGATTTACAATTGTACATCATCCTTTCCCAGGGAAGAGAAGTTTGGCATTACCTCGCAAATGAGAAGGGCTGGAACCTCTATTCCGGCAAACATAGCAGAGGGACAGGCAAGACACGGCAAAAAAGAATTTCTGCAATTTCTCTCAATAGCACAGGGATCGTTGGCCGAGTTAGAAACTTTTTTGATAATCTCCAAGAATTTGGACTTTCTAACCGAAGCCAGCTTAAAGGAGTTGCTGACCGATTGCGAGGAGATAGCAAAATTACTCTACAGCTTGAAGAGATCTCTCAACTCTTAAAACTTCCAACT
>JAFCZU010000236.1 GCA_019314185.1 Deltaproteobacteria bacterium
GACAGGAATTGGTCCCTATAAGAGGGAGAACGAAACAAAATTTACATATCCTGATAAGGAAGGAATAACACATACCTTTCAACTCCTGATTCCCGAACTTGTTGAAAGAAAAAGTGCCATTGGGAGTGTTTCTGTTAGTTGTTCAGATGATTCGACCAGTATCGTTGAAAGTGCTCAAATCATTGAAGATGTTACAAAGATTGCCATGAAAAACATGTCTGATAAAATGCCGGGCATTCTGGTGAGAGCCTGGCTTAGAGCCTTTTCCAAAAAGGCGGCTACCGATAAAGCAAAAGAAAAGATGAATACTGGTAACGTGATAAGCAATTGGCTTGTTGGCGGGATTACTGATGGCATAGCGGAGAAATTTACTCATGCCGACATAAGGTGCTGGAGAACGTTGCCATCAAGGATATATTTTAGAAGGATAAGAGTTAAACCCGGAAGCTATAATTTAACTATAGAGTTTAGAAACGAACAAAAAGAGTGTATAGAAAAGATAATAAAGAGAGGGATGGAGATTGAAAATGAGAAAAAATATTTTGTTTTCGTTGAAAAATTTATTTAGTTCACGAGTACATTTAATTGTTCTGTTAGTACTATATCTCAGTGCCTGTTCCGGTGTATACGCGGATAATATTAAATGGGTCGATGAAATCAATGTTTTCTATCCGGAGAAGCTCTATTTAACAGGGTTAGGAATTGGTGAAACCAAAGAAAAAGCAGACAACAGAGCATTTCAGAATATTTCGAAATCTATCAAATTGCATATAAAAAGTGAAGAATTCTCAAAAGAAGAATATTATCAAACTGACTCGGGGGAAAACAGCCACACCTTTAACTATGATGAGAATATTCAGATAGAGTCGGAAACTGTTCTTGAAAATGCCTCTATCGTAAAGCATGGATATGATTCGACTAAAGAAATGTATTATTCTCTAGCGGTTTTACGGAAAGACAAATATTCAGATATTCTTTCCAGCAAAATAGAAGAATCGAAAGAGAATACGAACAGGCTGTTAATAGCTATTAAGAAAGAAGACTCGAAGGTTATAAAGCTTGGAGATATGTTCAGGCTGCATATGGAATCTGCGATTCAGCAAAATGCTTATACCGTACTTCGAACGGTGTCAGATAATTATTCTCTTCATAAACCCCAACCAAATCTGTTTGAAGTTCAGAGAATGATCGATCAATTTCTGCTTAATGAGTTTGTCTTTTCACTCAGAATCAATGGTGATATGGCAGACGAAATCAAGATGATTATGGAAGATGTTTTGACAACGAACGGGTATTATATTTCAACAGACTCGGGGAAAGAATCTGATGTTATAATAAAGGGAAATATGAGTATTAGAAAAATGCCTTCAAGAAGGGACAGATGGGTAATCCTGAGTTGGAAATTTGATTTAAGCTTTATCGAAAGTAGGAACGAGGCCGTTATTTTAAGATACACTCTTCAAGACAGACAGCAGCAGCCGTCGGTTGAGATGGCAAGGGACAGGATACTTTATAATTTCGGGAAAGAGTACGCAGAAGAAATAGCCGCCAGGTTCAAACAAAAACTACTACACACAAGGTGATGGTGCCGGAGGCGGGAATCGAACCCGCATGAAGCCAAGCTTCGGGGGATTTTGAGTCCCCTGCGTCTACCAGTTTCACCACTCCGGCTTATTCGAGAAAATATTCCAAAAATTGTCTTGTGTCAAGTGAAGTATATACTCATAGAAATTTTAGTATAACTTACTGTTTTACTGCTCGTTGTTATTTTCATTTTTGCATCATAGGTGATTTTATTCTTGACCTCTTCAAATTAAATGATAATATCATCTAAACAGGGGTTGTAGCTCAGTTGGGAGAGCGCTTGTCTGGCAGACAAGAGGTCACGGGTTCGAGCCCCGTCAACTCCACCATTTTATTTTCAGCTCCAACGGAGTGTGAGGAAAGCAATTTTTGTTATACGGTATGGTTCATTATGAAAAAAGAACAGAATCCGGTCTCGCTTTGTATCTTTGAAGATATTAAATATCCTGATCTCTTTCCCCTGTCACTTAATAAGGCGGTCTTTGAATTGTTTCTGGGAACTGATTCACTCAGGGCCAGAATCATCAAAGAATTAAATCCGGAAAGAGTTATTTTGCAATGTAGGCCGTATCTGGCAGCGGTTTTCAATGAGCAGCTATCCCAAGAAAAACCAGAATATGATGTAACTATAAACGAGATTCCTGGCGGGGATGTTTTCTTTGTTAATGGAAGAATCGTGGCGTTTGGATCTGAAATGGTAGATCTCTTTAATAATGTAAAAAAAGACCATCTTCTTGTTAAAAATGGTATACCTGTTGCCACCAGAATTTCTGATAAGAAAGCAATTTCTTTTATGGAATTACTGATTGAGATAGTGAATGATAAAAAAACAACGGCACTATTTAATAACATCAAGAAGATCTCCGAAAATGATAAAAGTTCTGATCCTATTGATTGGACAAAATATACTGATAACGGTGAATTACTTAAGAATTGGATAGTAGAGAACAATATCACGCTGGAAGAAACTAATCAAAAGCTAATTTCTCGTTGTTGGCAGTTGATAGGATTGAATAGTGAATGTATTAAGGATGATTTTTCCAAAATCCCTCTTAGGGGGAATGATCCGGATTCTGAATTATATAAAGGCGTAAAACTAATTAATGATGACGACATAGTTATTGGTTCTGAAGTTGTAGTTAGGTCGGGGACTGTTCTTGACGCTACAGATGGGCCTATACTGATTGACGATATTGTTAAAATCGAACCTAACGCGGTAATTAAAGGTCCATGCTTTATAGGGAGAAAGTCTGTTATAAGAGCGGGCGCGAAAATCGGTGCGGGAACTTCATTAGGGAAAGAGTGCAGGGTTGGAGGAAAAGTAGATGAAACAATAATTGCGCCTTATTCAAACAAGCAGCATGAAGGATTTATTGGGCATTCTTATATAGGTTCATGGGTGAATATTGGCGCTGGGACATGCAACAGTAACCTGAGAAATAATTATTCCAAAATAAAAGCGTGGAATGCGGGAGTAATGCGCGAAACAGGGCGCAGATTTCTTGGGACAGTTATTGGAGATCATTCGAAGATCGCGATAAATACCAAAATTAATCCAGGAACAGTTATCGGATTCAATTCAAATATAGTCACTTCAGAATTCCCTCCTAAATTTCTTCCTAGTTTTACGTGGGCGTTTGAACCGGAATCTATTGAATTTGATTTGGATAAAGCGATCGAAACGGCCGAATTAATGATGGATCGAAGAGATTTACCTATGACTAAGGCTGGAAAACAATTGTTCAAGGAGATATTCCGCCAATGTAAACAAAGCGGCCATACGGTTTGATAACCTTTATTTATTAAATTGACCAAACAATTGCCGGTGCTGATACCGTATGCAATACCTTCTTGAAATATTTTATAAAAACTAATAAAGAATTAAATTACGCACTTAATTAATATGTTTCTTATTTTTGTATTCATCCTCGCTGTTTGTGCATGATAGAAAAGGCCAGTGTTGCATATCAGTTAATAAATTGCGAATATGTTGTGTTTACGGGCCAATTATGCTCAATGTCATTCTTTGTAATCTCTTATAATATAAATAGTTAACTGCGTTCGCACTTTGATATGGAATGTGGCACGAGTTTTGTTTAAGAGGTGTATAGCACGCGGAAAGTTCCCTGTTGATTCGTGAGTTGTCATTGATGTGTTTCTCAATTTCGTGGAGTTACCACATGCAATGGTACACGTTTCGTACGGGGAACTCATTCTCACAAATTTAATTGTACCATAAATTATCGCCTCTTCACAAGTAAAATTATTCAATTTGAAAATAAGAAAGATAATCTGCTGATTAACTTAATTTATCTTTTGACAAAAATGTTTTCCTGTGATTCAATATAGTAACAAAATAATTAAATCTGGAATTTTGGATTTGCTGAGATCAAGTAAAGATGGGGGTGAGTGAGCGTGACTAAAGCAGATATTGTAGAGGAGATTTCCGAGAAGACCGGGTTGAACAAAAAAGAAGCGTTTGTAGTTGTCGATCTTATGATTGATAATATCAAGAAGGCTCTTTCTGAAGGAGACAAAATAGAGCTAAGAGGTTTTGGGAGTTTTAAAGTTAAAAAGAGAAACCAGAGAAAAGCAAGAAATCCCAGAAATGGTGAGACGGTAGATGTTCCCGCTAAGCTTGTTCCATTTTTTAAAGTGTCAAAAGCTTTAAAAGAAAGAGTTAATTCTATAAGTTGACAGGGTTTCGTGTCTTTTTTTAAAATTGCAGTTGCAAATCAAATCAGGGAGTGTATATTTCGATACGAAGTTAACTCTGAATTGAATAAGGGAAACATATTATGCCGAGCGGAAAAAAGAAAAAAAGAAAAAAGATAGCGAAACATAAGAGAAAAAAGCGTTTACACAAAAACAGACATAAGAAAAAGAAATAATTTACGCCCTATTTTAAACTTATAGATAGATATAATGAGAGCTATTCGAGGATCTTCTGGAATATTAACTAAGAAGCGGACTCTTTATGTATGTTGATGAAAGAAGAAAAGCGGTCAGAGTAGAGTCCAGAATTCCTATTGCTGTTTCAGGGCATGGTTCGGAATCTTTAGGGATGACGATAAATATCAGTATGAACGGGGTTTATTTTACTTCAGAAGTTTTTATAGAATCTCTGAAAAAGGTTAAAATGGGACTGGTTGTTCCTTATTCGGAGGATGGCGGCAATACAGTAAAGGCTGAATTCGATGGAGTTGTTGTAAGAACTGAGCCGGAAAAAGAAAAACAGGATTGTACCGAGTATAAAATCGCCGTTTTTATCACTTTTTTACCAAAACGGTCAAGAGAAATTCTCTCCACATATATAAACAGGATGCTTTAACGAATTGTTTCTGTTAAGTTTCAATTAGTAATCTCAAGCTTATCGAAGACTAACAATTCCCCAATCATAATTATTTCCGGTTGCAGTTTTAAGCAGATTATGTTAATAATTCGCTATACAAACTGGTCACATTTCCATATTTGTGTTTATTATTTTGGGGGGATACAATTTGAATTCTAAAGGTTCTATTATTGTTGTTGATGATGAAGAATCTATTCTAAATATACTTGAACAATACTTTACTGAGAAGAATTTCATGATTCACAAGGCATCGAATGGCCGTGAAGCACATGCTATTCTCAAAGATGCAAAATGTGAAGTGGCATTAATTGATTTGAAGTTGCCTGATTGTTCAGGGCTGAATCTGGTAGAAGAATTTAATAAAAAGTATCCTGAGATGAAATGCGTTATTATGACAGCTTTTGCATCTGTTGAATCAACGATTTCAGCGCTTAGATTAAATGTTTTTGATTATATTCAGAAACCATTTGATATGCTGATGAT
>JAFCZU010000237.1 GCA_019314185.1 Deltaproteobacteria bacterium
TCGTGATATAATATCAGCAAGTACCTCCATAACTTCTGTCTTATCTGCTTTGGACCGGCCAAAGATCTGAATGTTGAAACTGGCGATTTTGATGACCCCAGGGCTTGTGGTGCTTTCTTGTTCCGGACAGACATTACAGCTTTTATTGATGCAGTTTTGTGAAAGCGGTGTGCCGTCAACGCATTTTGTCACCCCATTATCACAAATCAGTCCGCCATGCCTCGCACAACAGCCCCGACAATCGGCATAAACGTTTGCCGAAATAAAAAGAATCAAAAACAAGCCAACAATTGAAGAGGTTATTTTTCTCATTTTATGGCCCTCAGCTTGCATTTATTTGGAATCCTGTCGGCAAAAATAAAAAACACAGCTCCCTATGACTGAAAAATGGGGTATTATTATTCATCAAAGGTGGGCTCCTTAATTAAAGGTTGAAGTAACTATGAACATTAATTAGCTACCATATTCTTAATAATCGTCAAGAAAATTAATTTCTTAAATATAATTCTATGAACATTAATTAGCTACCATATTCTTAATAATCGTCAAGAAAATTAATTTCTTAAATATAATTCAAATTATAAGATAAATTTAAAAATATGTTCATTCAAAATTTGCGAAATTATTTTATCTCGGCCCTTTAGCATTAACCAGCCTCCAAGAATCAATCCAACACAACTGAAATACAAATTTTGAACCGAATAAAAAACAAAGACAACAGATGTTAAAAGAGCGTCGCAGAATATAACATCAATTTTTATGCCAGTTTTATTCTTTGGAATAGAACATATTGCGAAAAGGAAAAAAACCTTTAAATTGGCCAGCGCTGGCCAATGCCCAAAATACCTGCCGACATGATAATTTAATTCATTCACTCCGTTTCTGTTTTGCCAGAAGTTTGGCTTGGTTAGAAGCATTGGCACATCTGGTTGAGCAATATATCCTTTTCTTTGCCGTGCGTTGGTAATAAAATCCCTCACATTTTTTCCAGGTACATTTTCCAAACCGGCTGGGTATAAATTCATTGTTTTGAATATAATCCAAAAATATAAGATCGGCTAAATTCTTTTCCGTCTTTATATCCAACTGACCATCATGCCTTACCTTATCAGGCCAGAACCCATATAAAAACTTATCCTTATTTGGATCAATAAGAACCCTACGGCTTCCTTTCATTTCTATTAGCGTATCCGACTCGTCTGCAGTTTCTGATTCCACAGCATTGATGATTGCCTGGAACCTCGAACGAATATGGGTTTGCAGTTGGATAAAAAAATCTTTCCTCTGATTTAGGATTTCACGCGATTCAGCCTCCATAATTCCATCGATGTATATTTTATATTTATCACGCAGATAAAGATATGGATAGTTGACCTCATATTGGGCCAGAAACTCTGTATATTTTATTAAGATTCTGACAAAATCTGCTTTGTCCATCGGCTGGATATCAGCATTAACAAACTCTATAAAGTCTTCCAGGGTTTTCTTGTCTGTTTTCATTGTTGGTCTCGAATGGCTATCCATACTGGTTCCCTCCCTTAAAGAAAAAATAAATTCTAAATAATTCTATTTGTCAATAAAGCAGTATAATAAGTGTAAAATACATAATCAAATTAAAATAATACTATTATAATAAAGTGTCAACAATTTTTATATATCGTTATATCAATAAGGTAAAAGGATATAAAGGAACATTTGATATAAAATATAAGCGCAATGCTTGACAAATGCAATTAAATGCTTATGTTATATAAGTATGGAGTTATGGTTCTATCCATGACAATGAGCTGGAGGAAGGAAATATGACGAAAATTGAGAATACAGATTGATATAGGAGATAAAAACATGAATTTTTCGATAACAACAAAACTCGCTGGAGTTACCTTCGGAGACGCCCAGCAGAACATTAAAAAATTCGGTTGTGAGGATATAGGTTCCTACGCTCTCATCCGTGAGCCCGAAAATATACACGATCCCAACGCAATAAGAGTTTCCTTATTCGACCTATTTTTCGTTGGTTATGTTCCAAAGCATATAGCCCAAAACTTTGCACCGTTAATGGATTCTGGCAGGAACTTTCGGGCCTACTTTGTTCGAAGGAATGAACATCCTTATCACGACCAAGTGGGCATGACAGTTAAGATTGTCGAGATAACATAAAACGGTTCTTTGAAAAGATAGCTCACTCTTAATAATGGGCACGCGCCCCGTTCTCCTTTCGGGGCAAAAGAGCCTCCAATGGCTCCAGAAACAATCTGGACAGCAGAATTTTCCAGACACATTGGGGGCATGACTTGTAAATCCTGGAGAATTCTCGCTGTCCGGGCATTAAAAGGAGATTTAAAAATGCTCAAGAATTTAAAATGTTTAAAAACAAAAAATGAAGGAGAAGGCAAAAAACAGTCTAACAAAGACAATGAAACCACCGGAAGTTCACTTTTGGAAAAAACGCAAATAATAGACATGCCATCGAACAAGAAAAAAATTGATATTGGTAAATTGCTGCCATTTAACATCCAAGGCAATAAGACTGAATTGTTGGCCAATAGCATCGGTTGCTTGGTTGAAAAAGCTGCAAGCAGGTCTGATCGCATTATTGACGCATTTGGAGGAACAGGCGCTTATATCCATTATTTGAGAGATAACGGTAATGATAAGTCTATGTTGCTGAATGAGCTCGATTCATATCGGTTTGTTACGCACAGGCAGTTAAAAGACAATCAATTCGCTGTTCAAATTACTATTGAATATTATGCAAGCAAACTCAAACAAATGGTAGATCAATTTGAAGAAGGTGAAAAATTTGGTCCTGCTGCTGAAGCAACACAAAAAGATGTTGTTGGTTTTTTTCAAAAAGAAGCTGAGCGTTTAATTGAACCAGGGCAAAATCTTACTGAATCGTACAAGCATAATTTACCAGTAAAAATGAAAAATACGCCGGAAGTTGCTGGCTTATATATTGTAATGCAAAGTCAAAGATTTGGGTATTGGCCTATTCAAGCAGACGCAACGCCAACTGGCCTAAAGCCTGTAATGGGATATTGCGAACTTGAAACGATTCGAAAAAGGAATAAAACAATCAGAAAGTTCCGGCATGGAAAAAGCTTTATATTTGATTCGCGGGAAAAAATTAAATCTGCAAGCTTGCGGTACAAAGGTGTAAAAACAACCAATGGAGATGGCTGGAAGTTGATTAGAGAAACCGCTGGGAAACTAGATTTCATTATTGTTGACACGTCGTGTCTTGGCAAGCCTACAAGCAATTATAACAGATTAACACAAGAAGATAGCGATCATAATATTTACATTGAAAAGATTGATAAATATATCAAGCCCGCAGCGGATCGCGGAGCAAAGTTCATGATCACTAATAATTGGGATGATAAAATAGCTAATAAATATCAAAAGATTGGATTTTCCATATTTAAGACAAATCGAAAAAAAAGGGTATCTCGTGACACAACAGAATTGATTGCCATAAATTTTGATCCGAATACAGGAGACATAAACTCAAGTAATAAAAGTTTCATCAAAGTCTATTTTAGCAGTACTACTTGTGAATGGTCGACACCCCAAGGGGTGTTCGACAATCTGGATGATGAATTTGGATTTACCCTTGACCCATGTGCTACTCATGAAAATGCTAAGTGTAAAAAATATTTCACCCAGACCGAAGATGGGCTGAAACAGGATTGGGGGACAGAGAAAGTGTTTATGAATCCGCCTTACGGTCGTGTGATAGGAGGCTGGATGAAAAAAGCATATGAATCATCTCTCAATGGGGCAACGGTTGTTTGTCTAATACCCGCAAAGACAGATACGAGGTGGTTTCATGAGTACGCAATCAAGGGTGAAATAAGAGTAATAAAAGGTAGATTGAAATTCGGTGATGCGAAGAATAGTGCTCCATTTCCGAGTGCGATTGTGATTTTCAGACCATCTGAGGATGACGTAAAAATTGCTGCATAAGAGGGTTTGAGCTTCAATATCAGGAGAGTAAAATCATTCGGTAGGAATTCAAACGAGCACCATCTCGTTAAACTGGTAGGCTGGATTCACTCCACAGCCAAAATCGGGGTCGTATACCTCTCGGCTCCAAAAGACGCTCAATTCAATTTGAGCGGTCGGGCAACGCCAAAGGTGTGTTTACACCTTCTGGAAATGACCAGCAAGGGCGATTGTCATATCAGTTTTGTAGAGGTGAGTTTGAATGAGTGAAGATTTATTTAAAAATGAATTATTGACACAGAAGGAGGTTGCGAATTATTTTAGAGTTGTTCCAGCCACAATTAAAAATTGGCGGGACCAAGGCTTGATTTCATGCTGGCAAGCACCCGGTTCAACAAGAGTGCTATATTACAGCGACGAAATTAGAGATTTTAGGGACAAAAATACAATTTCAAAGAAAGGCGGTGATAATCAGGAAGTAGCAAAGCGTAATACAGGGATAAAGCCTGATGTACCGTCCACTATGAAGAAGTGGAGGGTATAATTATGGCTATGAAAAGAGATCATCATTTATTTAAAAGAAAAGGGATTTATTATTTCCAGATGAATGGAGATAAGAAATCTCTTCATACATCATCGAAAGTTGAAGCAAGAAGGCTCCGAGATCAATATTTCAAAGAGATGCTACTCTACGGGCAATTGTTGTCTCAGAAAAGCGAACAGGAGGATAAAACGGTTCCTGAATTCGGTGAATTGGCAACGAAATGGTTCGAATTGAAAAAAAACAAATTAAAGAAATCTACTATCATTGATTACAGAAACAGTTTGAACAACATTATCCTGCCGAGATTTGGGAACATTCCCGTTAGTGAGATTAGCTATCTTGATATTGAGACCTTTATTATGGATCTGAATGTGAAAAATAAGAGGGCAAAGAACATTTTGGTTCCGATGCGAAATGTATTCAAAATCGCATTGCGAGAAGGATATATTCAACAAAATCCTGTCAATTTGTTAGATCCTATTCAGATTGAGAAACCCGAAATCGATCCATTGTCGTTTGATGAGGTTCAACTGATAATACAGAATGTTAATCCTCATTACGCAAACTTTTTTAATGTGGCGTTTTTTACCGGAATGAGGTTTTCAGAATTGGCCGCTCTGAAATGGAAAAAAGTCGATTTCAAGTTAGGCGTAATCAAGGTCAGGGAAGCGTCGGTGAGGGGTGAAGAGGACAGACCTAAAACACCCGGAAGCATACGGGATGTGAAAATGTTTCCTATGGTAATCAAGGCGTTGAAGGATCAGAAAAAAGTTACTTTTGGGAAAACACGCTGGGTGTTTGTCAATATATACGGGCGTCCCTTGGTGAGCCCATGCCCTTTAAGGAAAAAGGTCTGGAAAAAAGCTCTTGAAAAGTCTGATTTGAAATATCGTACATTGAGACAGACCCGGCATACATTTATCACTATGATGCTCGATGCCGGGGAACATATCGGATGGGTTGCCAGACAGGCAGGGCATACATCACCGAAAATGATCTTGGAGCGATATTATTCGTATATCAAGAATTATCAGGCTGAGGATGGACAGAAATTTTTGGAGAGGGTCTATAAACCGAATTCAGAAAAATCTGACAATTCTACCCCAAATCTACCCCAGTAAGAAAAAAGGGGAATTAGCCTGTTAGCTAACCCCCCTTAAAGATTAAATTTTTTATCGGTATAGGTGGTCGGGACGACTGGATTTGAACCAGCGACCCCAGCGTCCCGAACGCTGTGCTCTACCAGGCTGAGCCACGTCCCGACTTCAGAAAAATATTTATGCTACTATCTGAATATTGTCAATGGAAATGTGTGAAAAAGCTATTAGCCATTAGCGGTTAGCTCTTAGCTAAAGGCTAACTGCTAAAAATCTTCGATTTGA
>JAFCZU010000238.1 GCA_019314185.1 Deltaproteobacteria bacterium
CATACCATTTCTGAATCATACCATGGTATAATAATTTTTCTAAAGAGAGGATTCTGATTAAAAGACATAATTAATTTTACATATTATATTTAAAAAAATCAAGCTATGAACTATGTCAAACAACAAAATATTACCGGCTTTAATAACAAACGACTTTGCAGTATTTATATTGTCATTGCATTAATGAATATCATGTGGGGATGCGCCATGTCGCCTAAAAAACTTGTTATTAATGACATATCGCAATCATTTGATGTAGATACAATCATCTGCACAAAGACAGGAATGCCTGTATCTTTTAAAGAACTTATGGATGATTTAAGCAGCGTCAGGATAATATATATAGGGGAAAAACACAGTGACCCCGCCCACCACGATATCCAGCTGAATATTATAAAAGATCTTTTCAATAAGCATCTAAAACTCGCTGTTGGCATGGAAGCTTTTGATTATTCATATCAGCATCAATTAGACATGTGGTCTGCTGGCAAGCTGGATCAAAAAGCTTTTCTGGAAAAAACACACTGGTATGCAAACTGGAAATTCAATTATGGATTATACGCTAATATCCTGGAGTTTTTAAAGAATAAAAAAATCAGGAAGAATAAAAAAATCAGGCTTATTGGTCTGAATATTCCTTTTCACATACCTTCCAAGATATCTGTTGGCGGCATTGAAAATCTCTCATATAATGAAAAAAAATATCTTCCAAAACAATTAAACACATCCAATCCTGATCACAGGGCATATGTTGAAGAGATATTCAAAAATCATCACATTAGAGGAAGAGAAAATTTCGAGTATTTCTATATGACCCAGTGTGTATGGGAAGACACTATGGCCGAATCCATAGATAGAGCTCTAAAAGAAAATATAATGATTGTCCTGGTCGGAAACGGTCATATTATACATAAATTCGGCATACCTGACAGGGCATATAAACTTACAAACAAATCTTTTAGAACTGTTTTCCTGGCGCCGGCGGGAACTAAAACCGAGCTTTTATGTGGGGATTATATATGGGTAACACCTGCTAATAAAAAAATAACCATGAAAAAGTTTTTAAAATCAAGAGCCAACCGACACATGATGCATAATCATTAACAAAAATCAGCTACAAATATTCCTGACATGTTAGCCACTTGAAAAGATTCAACCCTGATATCTGTTTGCCATTTTTAGAGCCTGTTTAAAAAATATTCGGCATAGCACCATATATTGAATTTATTTGTTGACACACACAATATGTTGTGACACTTTGCTTAAGTCATGACAAAATTGACAGCCATTATCATTTACTCAGATTTCCCATGCTCAGGCACATACCTGATACTGAAATCCATATCGATATATAGCCGATACAAGACAGACAACACAATATAATCATAGATAATTTTTGAAAAAGGAATCTTTTTCAAAAATCTTTCATAATGTTTCTAATTGAGGTGATATAAGTGTTTGAAGAAATAAAAAAACGTGACAAAAGAATTGCAAAGTTCGATTCATCCAAGATTACAGCAGCAATTGCCAAGGCAGGAAAGGCTACTGAAGAATTCGGAAAAAGAGAAGCAAAAAAACTGACACTCCGGGTTTTGACTCTGGCCCATGAAATGCGTCTTGATTCCACCCCTGAAGTTGAAGAAATTCAGGATATAGTTGAAAGAATACTCCTCGATTCTCCATATTTTAAAACCGCCAAGGCTTATATATTATACAGAGAACAGCATGCCCAAATCAGAAATATCGCAACCAAGATAAATGTTAATCTTGTTGAAACCTACATCCAGAAACTGGACTGGAAAATTAAAGAAAACAGCAATATGTGCTATTCCCTCCAAGGTCTTAACAATTACATATCATCTGACATTACCAAAGAATACTGGCTAAACCGTATATATCCTCATGAGTTAAGACGAGTTCATCAAAGTGGCGACCTTCATATCCACGATCTCAGCCTCCTTTCAATTTACTGCGTTGGGTGGGATCTGGAAGATCTCCTCAAGCAGGGATTCAAAGGTGTCGAAGGAAAAGTAGAAAGCGCTCCTCCAAAACATCTCAGATCGGCTCTGGGACAAATCGTTAACTTTTTTTACACATTGCAGGGTGAAGCCGCAGGCGCTCAAGCTATTTCCAACTTCGACACCCTCCTGGCACCTTTTGTCCGACACGACAGACTATCTTACAAAGAGATAAAACAAGCACTTCAGGAATTTATCTTTAACATAAACATCCCGACACGTGTGGGTTTCCAAACTCCATTTACAAACATTACCATGGATCTTTATGTACCCTCCATTCTTAAAGACCGTCCGGTAATCATAGGAGGAAATGAGCAAAAAGAAACATACTCTGTGTTCCAGCCTGAAATGGATTTGCTCAACAAAGCATTTGCCGAGGTAATGATGGAAGGGGATGCGAAAGGCAGGGTTTTTACATTCCCTATACCAACCTATAATATCACATCAGATTTTGACTGGAATAATCCAAATTTTGAAACAATATGGCAAATGACCGGCAAATATGGAATTCCATATTTTTCAAACTTTGTAAACTCAGACATGTCACCGGAAGACGCCAGATCCATGTGTTGCCGCCTTCGTCTCGACAACAGAGAGCTTTTAAAAAGGGGAGGCGGTCTATTTGGAGCAAATCCCCTTACAGGATCAATCGGTGTTGTAACAATAAACCTGCCCCGCATCGGATACATGGCTGAAAACGAAAAAGATTTTTTTGAACGTCTAAAAAAGACAATACTTCTTGCAAAGGAAAGCCTGGTAATCAAAAGAAAAATTCTTGAAAGATTTACAGATAAAAGTCTATATCCATACACAAAATTTTATTTAAGAGAAATTAAGAGAGGTTCCGGTCTTTACTGGAAAAATCATTTTTCAACCATCGGAATCATCGGCATGAATGAAGCCTGCATTAATTTTCTGGGTGAAAATATCGCCAGCGAACAAGGACAAAAATTCTCACTTAAGGCAATGGATTTCATCCGTGACATGATTGCAAAAATACAGGAAGAAACAGGAGATCTTTTTAATCTGGAAGCTACACCGGCAGAAGGAACAACATACCGCCTTGCGCTGTTAGACAAAAAACGGTTTCCTGAAATTATCTGCGCAAATGAAAAAGATTATAGAAAAGGATCTGCCCCATACTATACTAATTCCACCCAGCTCCCTGTAAACTATACTGACGATATTTACGAGACCCTGATGCTGCAGGATAAACTCCAGACAAAATATACCGGCGGCACAGTACTGCATATTTTTTTAGGCGAGCTGGTAACCGATACAAATGCTATTAAAGGACTTATAAGAAAGGTGGCAACCAATTTTAAGCTCCCCTATTTCACACTTACACCTACCTTTAGTGTATGTCCATCTCATGGCTATCTTAACGGAAAACAGGAAAAATGTCCTTATTGCAACCAGGAAACAGAAATCTACTCACGGGTTGTTGGATACCTCAGACCTGTTAAACAATGGAATAACGGCAAGCGGTCAGAATTTGCAATGAGAAAAACATTCAAGGTAGCATAGTTCATAGAAGCACGGGAAAATAAACTATGGTATTAGGTGGTTTGCAAAAAAGTTCTCTTATCGATTACCCTGGCAAGATAAGTTGTGTGCTTTTTCTTTCAGGATGTAATTTTGACTGTCCTTATTGCCACAATCCGGACCTTGCAAAAAACAACATCCATCCCATGTTAAATGAAAACAGTGTCTATGATTTTCTTGAAAAGCGTAAGGATTTTTTAGACGGTGTAGTTATTTCAGGCGGAGAACCCACGCTTCAGAAAGATCTTATAAGCCTGTGTGAAAAGACAAAACAGATGGGGTATCCGGTAAAGATCGATACAAACGGAAGCCGGCCTCATGTAATAAAAAAACTCATAAATGAAGGCCTTGTCGATTACATAGCAATGGACATAAAAACAGATCCTTTGAACTACTCCCCATTAATTCAAAAAAAATCCGATCCAGACAACATATTTTCGAGTATCCGGATTATCATGGAATCGAATATAGATTATGAATTCAGAACTACATGCATAAAACCGCTGGTGGATGCAAACATTATTGACGGCATTTCCAGGCTCATCAGCGGTTCAATGCTCTACGCTCTTCAACAGTTTAACAGCACCAAGGTACTGCATCCGGAGTATTTTCATAAAAATGAATGCGCTTATAATAAAGATGAACTCATGCAGTTTAAATCCATAACAAAACCATGGGTAAAAAAATGCATCGTTCGCTGACCATTCAAACAACCAAATCCTTCCAGCCTATATCTTGACATTACTCTTGTTTTTTTGTAACATTTTATTTTTTGAAAAAATTCGATTTTAATAATAAGTTGAAATTCATATCTCAAGTTATGAAAGGAGAATTCAGAATGATCGACAGGTATATAAATGCTTATGAAAAATCGATTGCTGACCCTGTAAGCTTCTGGGAAGAACATGCACAAGACTGTTACTGGCATAAAAAATGGGAAAAGGTTCTTGATGACTCAAAAAAACCATTCTACCGCTGGTTTTCCGGAGGACAGGTCAACACCTGCTACAACACTCTTGACATTCATGTTGAAAACGGCATAGGCAACCAACTCGCTATGATATACGACAGCCCGGTTACAAACACAATTAAAAAGTTTACCTACCGGCAGATGAGAGATGAAGTCGCAAAATTTGCCGGAGTTCTTGCCTCCCACAATGTAGAAAAAGGAGACAGGGTAATCATATATATGCCCATGATCCCTGAAGCAGCTATTGCCATGCTTGCCTGTGCGCGTCTTGGCGCTGTTCATTCAGTAGTTTTCGGAGGTTTTGCAGCAAATGAGCTGGCAACCCGCATTAATGATGCCATGCCAAAAGTAATTGTTTCAGCCTCTTGTGGAATCGAGGGTAAACGAATCATTCAATATAAGCCGCTTCTTGACAAAGCCATAGAAATGGCAGAGACAAAACCAAAATACTGCATTATCCTCCAGCGGCCTATGAAAACAGCTTCCATGATAGACGGCAGGGACATTGACTGGGAAAAAGCCATGTCAAAGGCCAGACCGCATGACTGCGTTCCTGTTGAATCCACAGATCCCCTGTACATTCTTTACACATCAGGAACGACCGGAGAACCAAAAGGTGTTGTGCGTGACAATGGCGGGCACATGGTCGCCCTGAAATGGAGTATGAAGGCAATCTATAATATGGATCAGGGTGATGTCTTTTGGGCGGCATCCGATGTAGGTTGGGTGGTTGGTCATTCCTACATTGTTTATGGCCCTTTGTTTAAAGGCTGCACTACGATAATTTATGAGGGCAAACCCGTAGGAACACCTGACGCAGGTGCATTCTGGCGTGTAATATCAGAGCATAAGATCAAAGCGCTCTTCACCGCTCCCACAGCCTTTCGAGCCATCAAGAGAGAAGATCCTGATGCCGAGCTTATGAAAAAGTATGATCTATCAAACTTTAAAACATTATTCCTGGCAGGCGAAAGACTTGATCCGGACACGCTGCGCTGGGCTGAAAATTATCTTGGTATACCTGTAATTGATCACTGGTGGCAGACAGAAACCGGCTGGGGCATTGCCGCCAACTGCATGGGCATTCATCATTTCCCCGTCAAACCAGGCTCGCCTACAAAAGCGGTTCCCGGTTGGGATGTTCAGGTAGTAGATCCGTACAACAAACCTGTCAAAGCAAGTGGAATCGGCGCTCTTGTTGTAAAGCTTCCCCTGCCCCCTGGATCGCTTCTAACCCTGTGGAACAACGACGAACGTTATGTCAGCACTTACCTGAAGGAATTTCCCGGATATTACAAAACTGCCGATGCGGGCTTTATCGATGGAGAAGGATATATATACGTTATGACCCGTACCGATGATATTATAAATGTTGCCGGCC
>JAFCZU010000675.1 GCA_019314185.1 Deltaproteobacteria bacterium
TGTGTTTGGAAGAAGCAATTCCATATTGCCGCCACCGCAAAAGTTGATGTTTGCGGGTGTAAGATCAAGCGATGAAAGTAAATGTCTGCATATGATTTCGGATAACATCATCAAATAAAAAGACCTGCCCCTTAGCCGTTTTGATATTCCGCCTATACCCTGTGCCCTGGCAATACGAAAAATAAATGATTGTATTCCTGAAATATCTGCGCCCATTAAAAGAAATTCTCTGTCATCTTCAAAGCCTTCCATGCTTGAATCATAAATACAGGCGGCTATTGCGGCGGTTGTTTTGAGATGATCAAAAAGTGAGATGTCAGCGGGAAATACATTTGTAGCACTGGGGATACACCATGTATATTTTTGTAGAAGATAAAACAGCTCATTAAAAATAAAATGATAATTGTTATTTTGTAGTGGCTTTAAGTCATTCAATTCCTTTATAAATTGATTCCACAAGTCGTTATATTCACGCACAAGACTTTCAGATCCAACTGTACGACCTTTCATTTCCCATTCTTTTTCATAGAGCGGGAATATGTCCGGTTTTAAATTAAGCTGAGTTAACGGATAATACCAACGAGGTTGATAGTTATCAGACGAATCTTTAATGGAAAAAGACATCTCAATATTATCAAAAATAGAATGAAGCCTTATCTTTTTGTATTTGTTATTTTGTTTTACTTCACCAAAACGCTCCATACCTGCAGAAAGGCGGTCAGCCATTTTATAGATATCCGCTATCTGGGGATTACAATGATGGCGACAGGCATTATAGAGCTCCTTTTTGATATTATTATTTACAAGCGATTCCGGCAAAAGTCTTTCGATAAAAAAAGCGGAATGAGCACCATGAAGATAGGATGTCGATGTAGGGCAAAAATCATCATAGTATAGCTCGATTTCAGGGAATTCTTTTTCAAGCTCCGCCCGCTGCATAAACTTACCTATATCATGCAATAGCGCCCCTAATATTATTGCCGACTTTTTTTCGTCCATACCTTCTCCCCAAAATATTGTTTTTTAATAACTTTATATTATCCTGCAAATATAGTCTTTCACAACCTCTGCAACATTGCCGTCCTGTTTACAAAACAAAAACCCCATCCTTCTTATCACTGAAGAAATGGGGTTGCGTTTTTCTGTAATAATGCGGCTGAACTTTTGCCCACTTTTGAGTCCCTCAAAAAAGCCACAGCTATTGTATCCAGAAGGGTCTTGCAATGCTGATAAATCCTTTTCAAAGCATTACGCCCCCTGTCTGTTTGAGATCTGACTATTATTGATTTGTCCATCAAAGGGGCGTGTTCCCCTTGAAGCGATCTCAAGGTCTTTCATAGCGTATGGGCTAAATAAGCAACGCATTAACGCTACTTTCGCATAGGCTACAAGCATTCGAAAGCTTTTGCAATATCTTCCGGTAATTCGTCAAAATCATTAGAAATTTTTATTTTGCCCCGCAGAGCGCCTGGATGGCGCGGTTTATCGCTTCGTTCATACCGCACAAGCTTTGCCACAGGTTTGCCTGCTTTTCCGATGATTACTTCTTGCCCTAACTGTTACCCACTTAATATAGTTTGACCAGACCAGACCGGAAAATCAAGAGGAAAAGATCGTTTTATCTTTGCTAACTCTTTTCATTCGGATTCCCCTGATAAAATATACCTCCCCAACCCAAATCCGCTCCCCTTGCCAACATGCACATATTCCCCCAGCTTGATATAAGGCCAGAACTCCTTTAACTCTCCTTCATACGTAATCTCGCCCATAAATCCCCCCATTTTCATTCTTGAGTCCTGGCGGTTGGAATACCGTTCCCAGTCATGCCAGTAGAGCGCACGTTTGACGGTTTTAATATCTCTGGCTCGCTGAATAAGATCTTTAAATCCGGTGTCATCTATCCTGTGGTTGCAGTGAAAGTATGAAAGGAGCGATATGCGGCGCAGGAGGCTTCTGAAAAAGACATGAAATTTGAGGTCTTTTGTCAGGCTGTTTTTGTGCTTGATTCTTGTGGGGGTAATAAAGGAAATGCTGATTGCAGGGGGAGGCGAGGGATGGTTTATAAGAATGTCAGACCATCTTATCGGAGGATTGGTTTGAGTCAGGAGTTTTGTGTCTCCGCTGTAAATGACTCTTTTTTTCTGGAGAACGTCACCTTTGCCGCCTTCTTCAGCTACTTCCCTCAACTCATATTTTCCCCTGCCTTTGCCGATTCCGATACGCCCAAGCTCTTCAAAGGCATAGATGAAATATGGCAGATAGTCTGTTGCCCTGCCGATCAGGGTGAGGCCGAATGAGAAATCTTCTCCTTCTTGATAGGATTTCCGGCTGTTCGTAAAGGGTTCAAGGATAAAAGGATGAGGAGCT
>JAFCZU010000239.1 GCA_019314185.1 Deltaproteobacteria bacterium
AAAATATCCGCCTTCGTTCAATCCCTCGACATATAATATGATGCAATGCTCCTGGCGCGTCAATTCTTGCTTTTCTTGGCATAAGTAATCACATACTACACTTTAATATGTTATCCAACGCATATTTTCATGGGCGTCCCCCTGCCTATTCATACTACACTTTAATATGTTATCCAACGCATATTTTCATGGGCGTCCCCCTGCCTGGTTGGGCGTCCCCCTGCCTGGTTGTTATTGCCGGAACCTTTTTCAAGATTTGAGGGCTTAATATCAGGTTTGGGCTTTCCCCCTTTTAATCTTGCAATCTCGTCCTTGAGGGCTTGAATAATTTCATTTTTTAATGCCAGTAGTTCTTTTTGAAAAGAACAAGTCTCCAATATTTCGTTGACTAAAGGAGTTCGCTCCTTTTCAGGGATTTCAGGTAAATCAGGGATTTTCTTGTTGAACAAGCTCATGGAAAAGACTATGCCATAAAAACGCTTCTGTGTTTATAGAAAAATAAAAAAATTTATTATGTTGCCGGAGGTTATTGAGAAGTTACTAAAACAACATGTAACTTACTGATTTTTAACAAATACTTATAGCACATATAACATATCTTTGCAAGAGAAAATATTGATTCAATTTCAATTAATTCAAGTGCTTAATCTCTTTTCGGACAGGCACTAATTATGATAGATTGTAACCAGTCAGTAAAAAAAAGGAGGAAATAATGCAAAGAATACTATTTGTTGCATCAATTCTACTGGCAATACTTTCGTTATTTTCAGGTTGCAAGAAGGCTGATATTAATACGCTCGTTGCATTGCCGGCAAAAATATATGCTGTGCAGGGTCAGGAGATGGCAGTTTTTTTTGATAATATTATACTCTCACAAGAGACAAACGCATACGATTTTCATGTCGTTTGCGACATAGGCGCTGTTGAGCAGGATCGCTGGGTTGTTATCCCTGCGGCTTCGGATTTGGGAGATCATGACTTTTCAATCACTCTCTCTGACAACAAGAATAATGAACTTTGTACAGTTCACAGTCTGCTCCATGTTTCATCAAGCAAATCAAAGAGGACCCGGCCCGTTTACCTGTTGATGATAGGGGACAGTCTAACTCAATCAGGAGATTGCCCCAAAAAAATTTCAGAAATGTTCAAGCAAAACAATGATCCGCCATTATATATGTTGGGTTCCAATAAACTGGAGAACAATGTTGCTCACGAGGGTTACGGGGCCCTGACATGGGAGTCCATGGCCGGCGCAGAGCAAAGCCCCTTTGTTTATGATGGTAAAATACAAATCAAAAAGTATTTGGATGAATACTGTGATGGCAATAGACCGGACATCATTACTATCATGCTCGGCCTGAATGACACTTTTTATGTGAATCATAAAATGACAGCAGAACTACATGATAAGATCCATCTAATGCTTTACAATGCCGACAGGTTTCTGAAAGCCTTAAGGAAAGAATTACCTGAAGCCGATATAGGGGTATGTCTCACAATCCCATCCAGCATAAAAGACGAGTCCTTTGAGAACATCTATGGCTCTGAACGCACCAGATTGGGATGGAGAAAAATCCAGCGTCGCTTGTTGGAAAGACAGGTACAACACTTTTATAATAAGGAAAATGATCATATTTACATCGTGCCCACAGGCCTGAATCTCGATGTAATTAACGGGTACGGAAGCCTGGCTGTTCACACCAATGAGCTCGGATATGACCAGATTGCCCAGAGTATCTATGCATGGATCAAATCAAGATTAAAATAATCGGCTGATTGCCGGAGGGATCCGATGTTATTCAATTCCGTGCAATTTGCAATTTTCTTTGCAATCGTTTATCTGCTCTATCTGCTCCTTAATCACAAAGGACAGAATCGGCTGCTGCTTGTTGCAAGTTATGTTTTTTATGGATGCTGGGATTGGAGATTTCTATCACTCATTGCCATATCTACAGTTGTTGATTACTTCTGCGGCCTGAAGATATACGAATCAAGAGAGAAACAAAAAAGGAAATTATTTCTGTTTATCAGTGTTTGTTCGAACTTGACGATTCTTGGATTTTTTAAGTACTTTAATTTCTTTACCGATAACCTGTATGCCCTGTTAAATGGTTTCGGCTTTTCCCCTGATCCATTCTTTTTGAATATAATTCTTCCTGTAGGGATATCCTTTTATACGTTTCAGACAATAAGTTACAGTATAGATATCTACAGGAAGGAGCTTAACCCAACGAGGAAATTCCTGGACTTTGCGCTCTTTGTATCATTTTTTCCACAACTTGTCGCAGGGCCTATAGAAAGGGCAAAAAACCTTCTCCCACAAATGCTTTTGCCACGCAAACTCACGGTGGACAAGTTCTATGAGGGATGTTATCTGATATTCTGGGGATTGTTCCTGAAAGTATTTATCGCCGATAACCTGGCACGGATGGTTGATCCTGTTTTCTCATCCAGCGGACCGTATGACGGGGTGAGAGTGCTCCTCGCCTTATATGCCTTTGCATTTCAGATATTCGGTGACTTTGCCGGATATTCCAACATAGCCCGGGGACTGGCAAAATGTATGGGCTTTGACCTGATGGTCAACTTCAATCTCCCCTATTTTGCCGTGAACCCGAAGGATTTCTGGCAAAGGTGGCACATAAGCCTCTCAACGTGGTTCAGAGACTACCTCTACATCCCTCTTGGCGGAAACAGGCATGGGCAAATGAATACCTGCCGCAATCTTGCGATAACAATGCTTTTGTGCGGTCTCTGGCATGGCGCGGCCTGGACCTTTATAGTGTGGGGAGCATATCACGCATTACTTCAAATTATACACAAACTGCTTCAGCCACTTCTTTCAAAAATCAGTACACCCAAGAATGTCATAATAGCAAAATTGTGGTTTTTCGTAAAAGTGGTTTTCTTCTTTCATATAGTATGTCTTGGCTGGCTTATATTCAGGGCTGAATCGATGAGTCAGGCATTTCATATGTTGCATGGCATGCTCTTTCATTTTGATCTTACCAGGGACGTGGGACAGATATCAATTATCCTGCAGATGGTCTTTTTTCTCGGAATATTGCTTATAGTTCAATCCTTTCAGTATTTGAAAAACGATCTGATGATAGTTCTAAGGGCCAATACCCCGGTAAGAGGGATGTTCTATTTTATTTGCCTTTGTTTATTACTCATAGGCGGAGTTAGTGGTGGACAGGAATTCATTTATTTTCAATTCTAAAAAACTCCCATATGTTCTTATGTGGAGCCTTCTTTTTTTTGTTGCGATCGAGATAGCGACCCGTCTGCTTTGGAGTCCGACGGTGATCGGAGAACGTTTGTACGGGTCATTTCTTCCAGACTACAATTACGGCTATGACTTTGGAAGTCAACTCGTCACAAGCAGAGATAACAAGCTGGTTTTCTATCGAACACAATATTGCGGTATCAGGGAACAGTATTTGGAAATAGATAAAAAAGAAAAAGAGTTTCGAATATTTGTCTTTGGCAATGCCGCAACCAGGGGTTCAAAAAACAACAATTTCCCGGCTTTTCTGGAAGATCTTATCAACTCATCCGTATCCGAAAAAATATGTACGGTGACAAATTTCTCCGCGTTTGGATATGGTTCCACGCGATTGTTATTGATGCTTGAAAAAGTAATTCCGCACAGGCCGGATCTGGTGATATTGGACATAGACGGAAGAGACGAATACACAGATGAACTCTATCATGATTGCAGAGACAGACTCTACACCGGACTTAACAAACTGCTCTTCATGAGCCGGTTCATTGTTGTTTCAAAAAAAATATACGCTGATAAAATAGGAAACAACGATTCCGGACCTGGAAACAACCCTACAGTATCCGATTTTGAGAAGGCTGTTAAGAATAATGACAACCGGAAAAGATGGAATCATGTAATAGACGGGAATCTTTGTGAAATGGTTGAGATAGCAGTCAGGCATAAGATTCCGGTACTGATAATGGGCAGCGCTCAAAAAAATGGAAACAACCGGTATGAAAATAAATGGGTGGCGTCAATAAATCAGGTCAAGAAAAAATATTCTCTTGCGAATGATGTGTTCTATTTCGACACTGCCGAAACAATCTCTGATGATTTAAGTATAAAAGATAAAGGATCGCTTTTTAAGCACAGCGCTTCCTGTTTTACAAGGCAAGGACATAAGGTGATTGCAAAAGGACTTGCTGAATACATCCTGATTCATATCTTCAAACCGTAATCGTGCAAAGGAAGACCAAGGATAGATGCTTTATGGCCCCAAATGTACTTATTGTGCGCTTTGACAATGGTTCCAGCGCCATCATCCGTAAGCTTCCACGGATGATGGCATTTCTCTTTATTATCGCAATGACAACTTTTGGTAAGCTTTGACTGTGACTTCTTTTTCTCTTTGCCTTTTTCATTTTTAAAGGTTAACGTTTCAAAGCCGGAGAAAGCATAATAATGAGTTGTGTCGCCAACCAGTTCGTTTTCTTTTTTGATTACACCTTTCTCAATGTTTTGGCGAACTTCGTCCCATTTGCTTTTACTCCACAATCCATAGTCAGTCATGATTTGATCAAATTGTTCGAGTTTGCGAAGACTGGGAACGTACTTAAACCAATACTGTTCATCTTCACCTTTTGGAATAAAACCACAAACCCGGGCAAAAGACAGATTGTCAATGTTGAAGATCTGCAAAACAAGCCAGGCACGTTCGGAACGAATGTCCCCTTTTACTTTTACGTTCTGGAAATGATCGAATTTGTTCGAACCCCTAAAAGGCCCAGCATCATAATGATAATGAAGTTTCTCAGGCCGATGAATGTGCCGACATTTTTTGAGCAGTGGTGAAGAATGTGGTTGTATTCACGGACGGTTAAAAAATGGGGAACTGTTTTTTCGATTTGGGGATAAGGTAAAAAGGGGTAAAAAGGTTCCAAGTCTACTTTTGACCCTTATTAATACTGTTTTGTATTTCCCCTATCTGCTTTTTAATTTTTCTGTCATATTTTTTAAGCCTCGAAACTCGAAACCATTGACCTGATTTAGGAGGGATTGCGACCATCCTGCCCCAAAGTATTTTATTTTCCATTTTTTCCTCGTGAGAACCATTGTTCTGATTTATAGACTTTCAGATAAAAAATTTCACTGTGTTATCAGTCGTCGACGTATAACTAATACGCCTTCCTCCTTCTGGCCTTGTAAAATTAATTATCTGAAAGTCTATAGAAATGCCTTGACTACATGATATTTGACATGATTATTGGCAATAATCATGATATCTGACGGTATTTATGGCAATTATTATGGAGGCGGGTAATGTATGTCAAAAGGCAATTGGATTTACTAAGGATTCTACAAGAAAAATCTTACTTTTTATTCGGACCA
>JAFCZU010000676.1:0-631 GCA_019314185.1 Deltaproteobacteria bacterium
TGCCGGATGCTGTGGACGTCAGTTCAGGTGTAGAGTCCGCCCCAGGCCAAAAAGACCTTGGCAAAGTAAAGTCCTTCCTGAAAGCAGTTTCCATGTGCGAACTAAAGAAAAACTTTAGGAAAATATTTTAGAAATAGGTAAATAGGTGGAAGGCTGAAGGCTGAAGACTTTTAGGAACAAATCATGCGCGATCACACAAAACTTAGGGCATTCGAGTTGGCTGACGAGGTAGCGGTATTAGTTTATCGGGTGACCGCAGGGTTTCCGAGAGAAGAGTTGTATGGACTGACTTCTCAAATGCGGCGAGCTGCGGTATCGGTTCCTTCTAACATCGTGGAGGGTTGCGCACGCGACAGCCAGGCAGATTACCTTCGATTCCTATATATGGCCTTCGGGTCATTGAGGGAACTGCATTATCAGCTAAGTTTGTCAAAGCGTTTAGGCTTCTTGTGCAACCGGGATTCATCCCTGATTGAACCAAAGATCGTCGAAACCGAAAAGGTCTTAAATGGCTTAATTCGAGCATTACGAGATGATTGATATACTTCCACCTTCAGTCTTCAACCTTCAGCCTATCCACCTTTACAACCATCGAAGTATCAATATTATCTTGATGATATACATCACAGAC
>JAFCZU010000676.1:645-2190 GCA_019314185.1 Deltaproteobacteria bacterium
TATTACAAAGTATAATTCTTTTTACTTTCAAGTTAAAATCTTTGAGCATTGAAAAGAACTTTTTATAGGTTGCGGGCTTTGTCTCAAGATAAATACCATATCCTTCAGCTAAATTATAAATTTTTGCGAAATGGTTTATCAACAGATAAAAACAAGCTGCCGAAAAATATTTGCAATGAGGCTGTTTATACAGTTCAGGACAAAACCTTCCCACATTAATTTGTTTAGAAAATTTGTCTAAAGACAATACCAGGGCATACGAGATTTGTTCGTGTGTTTTTTTGTCAGTAATAAAATATTCAATGCAATCAGCTTCTTTACAGTAAGAAATTTCATATCTTCTCAAAAACATAGGGAGCTTTTCTTGCATGAATTTTGATAATGGCAAAGTAATTTCGTCCCCTAATGGCATGGTCGTAAGATTAAGAAATAAAATGTTTCTGATAAGAGAATATTTAACGGCAGAGTAAAGCGTTTTTTGAAGATCGAACATCCAACATTGAACGTTGAACATCGAATGATGAAATCGCTTCGCTCCGCCAGTTTATAAATTGTTAGAATACCTTATTCAAAATTCGACGTTGGACGTTCGATGTTCGATGTTCATAGTCTTTTAGCATGGCTACGTCCTTGATATTGGATTGCAATATGTAGAGATTGCGATGCTTTTAGACCCCTTCGAGGGGTCTTCATCAAACCACCCGTTTTACGGGTGGCAGGTGATTTCACATTCTCCCTTAAGTTGTTGCGTCGACTCTATTCAGCCTCTTCTCAAGCTCACGTTTTAGCCGATCTTTGGCAGGTTGCGCCTGCCTGAATACATGCTCAGCCTTATAAAATTCCAGAACACGCACATCCGAAATGTCAGGCGCTATATATATATCAGGGCATGCGGCACGCAGCTTCTCCCTGGTTATACTTTTTTCCATTATCTGGAAAGTGTTAAAAACAGCCTCCGTCAGGGAAGGCATGAGGTCAGGACCTGCTGTCCTGTGTCCAATAACATCGATTGCAATAGTTAAATCACAATCATTCGGCAATATATCGAAAGGTACAGGATTTACAGCCCCGCCATCTATTAAAACCTTGTCATCTATCAATACCGGAGCAAAGATTCCGGGCAGAGATATACTGGCCTGTATAGCGGAAACCAGCTCACCGCTTTTAAAGACCACCTCTTCACGTGTCCAAAAATTTGCCGCTACAACGAACAAGGGAATATCAAGCTCCTCAAAGGTTCGTGCATTAATTGATTTAAACAAAAATTTGATAAAATTTTCAGTCTTTAGTAAACTAGCTCGCTCAAACTGCCGTGCAATGTAATCCAGCCATTTAAAGTTAAAGACATTTTTTACACCATTGCGCTCTGAAACTGTCAACTCACCGAATAATTCTCGCAATTCTTTGCCTGTCATACCCGAACAGTAAAGTACACCTGCAATTGCACCAACGCTGGCGCCACTGACGTATGCCGGCTTAAGTCCCAGCTCGTCTAAGGTTTCCAGCATCAAAATATGAGCCAATCCTCTGGCGCCACCAGCGCCT
>JAFCZU010000240.1 GCA_019314185.1 Deltaproteobacteria bacterium
TTCTGTGTCCGTCGAGATGATATTTGCCCTCCTCTGGATAAAATTCAAATGTGCCGAGAAATTGTTTGGGATCACCTGTCTTTAAAGCATTCCTTATCGCGGAATAAGAAAGCGGTGTATCAAAAATATTTGCTTCCCTGCCAAGTTTTTGAGGTGAGTGAGCATCTGAATTTGATACAAGGGTAAGGTTATCAAGGCTCTTTACGCGCCAGTTCATTGGAGGATCTGATGAAAGACCTGTTTCTGCGGCAAATATATGCGGGGTAAGATCTTCAAAACATTCCTCAATGGAGTCAAAGCCTGATTTTGAGCCAAGCACGGAAAACCATGGCGTCCATATGTGCGCTGGTATTAAAAAAGCCTGATCTGAAGTTTCAAGAAGGATCTCAAAAAGATTTTTTGCGTCCAGGCCAAGAATCGGTCTTCCATCTGATCTTATATTTCCAATCTTATCTAATTTTGCATTAAATCTATCAGCAACATTTAGATTGGGCATAAACACAAGATTATGATTTTTTCTTGTTTTATCATTTTTCTTGTAAATGTTGCTGATTTCGGAAACCAGAATAAAACGCACCTTCCCCCGGCATGACAACGGAACGTTTTTGTCGCATTCTCCGGCGATTTCTTTTCTTAATTTATAAAGCCCTTTTCATATTTTCAAGGTCAAGATTTTTGGCGGTGGCTCTGGAAAATTTGGAATGGACGTGAAGGTCTGCAATAAATTTCATTTTTTCCCCTAAAAAGTATATCTCATCTATTCATGATATTATAAAAAACAGCTTGATTCAGCTCACTGATCCCCGATCCCTGACCCCCCGAAAACTATCAATTGAGCTTTTCGCTCAATTGAGGTATATATATGATAGAAATTTACAACCTCAAAAAAGTGGGTTTTATAATTCTATTACTCCGCAGACAGACAATTAAATTTAAAAAAGTCTGAAACTCACGCAACAAGTGATCCTAAAGAAAAAACAGCATACAAAAACATAACAAAACTGCCCTTAGCAATTGAAATCAATAAGATTATACCAAAAATGTCTCATTACCGGCTGTTTTTTCTTAAGGTTCACTAATGCGTTCAAACAGTCAGCCCTTTTCAAATTTAATTGCCTGTCCGCTCCGTAGTAAAAGTGAGTTTGTAAAATTCTGATGATATAATTAATTTCTAACATTTTTTGCAATAGAAAAGTTTCAATACGAGTTGTCGGAAATGGAGATTGAGTTTACGGAGGAGCAAATGGTTGACATCGAACTGTTAGGGAAGCTGGGCCATGTCGTGGCCGCCGATATTATGGTAACTGAAGTGATTACCGTGGAGCCTGACGAGCGGCTTGAAACTGTGCTGAAGATATTCAGGGACAAAACCTTTAAGGGAGTTCCGGTTACAAGCAATGGCCGCCTGATGGGTGTTGCCTATGCAGTCGATCTTCTGAAGGCTTACTTTATGTCAAAAAGTGATATCATCGATATCAACGAAGCATACACCCTTGTCAGTCTGATGGACACGGAAGGCGGTGTAGATCGGTTTATGTGTTTAAGGCCGGTAACTGTGTATCCTTCAGAGAATATTATAAAAATTGCAAGAAAAATGGCAAAGACCGATACATATACATTTCCTGTCGTCAAGAAGGGAACAATCAGCCAGCATGACAATGGAATTTTTTTGGGCATAATTACTCTTTCTGATATAATTCCCCTGATCTATCAGGCGGTTGTCAGGCAGGCGGTTGCGAGGGAAAAATAACCTGTTATGTTTGATACGATTCTTGCCTTGTCATTGCTTCTTTTTTTTTCCAAGTTAATCGGAAACATCTTTGCCCAAATAAAACTACCTGCCATTTTAGGTGAACTGACAGCAGGAATACTTCTTGGTGTTCACTTCCTCGGGCCATTTCTTTTTTCAGAACCGCTGCATAAAATAGAATATATGCAGGTTCTTTCCCAGATAGGAGCGATATTTCTTCTTTTTATGGCGGGCTACGGCCATATCAAAACAGATAAACTCCTGCAATTTGGAGGTCGCTCAATTGCCATTGTTTGTGTGGAAGCCCCTCTCTGTTTTGCCGCAGGGTTTGGGATAGGTTACCTGTTTCATTATGGCTTAATAGCATGTCTTTTCACTGGACTGGCGTTTTCCATTACAGGCATTGGAATTACTGTGAGAACATTGATAGACTTGAACCGCCTTCAGACCGACTATGGCATGAATATACTTGGAATAGCGATTCTGGATGCTACTATCGGATTGTTTTTTTTATCGTTCCTCGCCGCGTTTGCACATTCGCAAGAGCAGATTTCCCTGTACACAATGGGTATTACCATTTTAAAAATCGGTTTTTTTTTCGGCGGCGCCATCCTGTTTAGCAAGTTTGTTCTCTTTCCCATTGCTTTGTTAGCCGATTACATGAATGTTCCTGAATCAAAGCTGGGGTTGGTTCTTTCAACCCTGTTTGCATTCAGTTATGTAGCTGACTTGGTTGGACTCCATTTTATCATAGGGAGCTTTGTGGCCGGTATCATCATTGCGAGACACTCGGATTTTACACAGAAAGAGATTAAGCATAAACTGAATGGAATTGCTTACGGTCTTTTTGTGCCAATTTTTTTTGGTGTTATCGGGGCACAAATCGATTTCGGGATATTAAAAGATGGCGGGCTTTTTGCTGTGGTTTTTATATTGACTGGAATGTTTGCCAAATTTGTGGGTGGAACCCTTGGTGCAAAGATTACCGGATACCCCATGAGGAAAGCGCTTGTTTTGGGAACCGGATTGATCCCCAGAGCAGGAGTTGGGTTAGCCATGGCCTCTATTGCTCTTTCTGCCAATATCATTGACGAAAAGATATTTGCCGCAGTGGTGGGGATTGTAGCAGTAACAGTAATATTCACCCCACTGGCTTTAAAATATGCAATACAGATTCTTGAAAAAAGTAACTATTCAGCCGCAGATCTACGCTGATCATCACTGATATTTTTTCTTTGTGCCACTGTGTCTTTGCCCCTCTATGCCTGATTGGTTACTGTATTTAAACCTATCTGTGTTCATCTGTGTGAATCTGTGGCTGAATAGTTATGAAAAAATAGTGTGAAGTAATTATAAATCCTTCAAGTATTGATTATAAATTTCTACAGGATGTTTAACTTTTGCCGTGTATCCCGACTTTGAAAGCATGTCTGAAATCTGAAGCATACAGGCAGGACATCCGGTAGCAACAATGGAGCATCCTGTAGTTATGATATTGTTCCTTTTCAGTCTTCCGATATCGGTTGAAATTTTATAATGCTTCAAATTAAAACTTCCTCCCAACCCGCAGCACCTGTCGGCATCCGGCATCTCTATCAAACGGCATCCGGCATTTGCCTGGATCAGGGCTCTTGGCTCTGCCGATATTCCAAGAGACTTTGAGAGGTGACAGGGATCGTGATAGGTTATTATATCCTTGCTGTCTTTTTTTGTTTCCGTCCTTTTTATCCCAATTACTGATACAAGAAATTGGTTAATATCCATGGTTTTTCCTGCTAACTTTTCTACGCTGCGCTTCAGGCCGGATGAGTCCTGCCTGACCATAACAGGCCATATCTTTCTGATCGCAAAGGTACAGGTGGCGCATGCTGTAACAATATAATCAACTTTTTCCGCTTCAAATTTTTCCAGATTGTAACGCAGCAGGCTGTCAAAGGCAACTGCATCGCCTGATGAAACAGCCGGCATACCGCAGCACCCCTGACCTTTTGGCATGAAAACGCCTACGCCATGATATTCCAGAACATCGATAACCGCTTGAGCTATCTGCGGATAAATCTTGTCAATAAGACAGCCGACATAGAATCCAACCTTGATTCCCGAATGGCCTGGCTTTGTATTTAAAGAAGGAAGTATGCGATGAAACGGCTGAGGAGCAAGCGGCGTAAAATGACGATTCCCGATTAAAGGTGAAACAAGGCGCATGTGGGAAGTGCCTGGCAATTTGTCATCCGGTCTTGTGAACAGACCTTGAAATTTTATGGCCTGTTCCATAAGGCGGTCAAAAACTTGCGGTGAGGCCAGCATTCCTCTGAAAATTATTTTTTGTAGAGGGGAAAGGCCCATGAAGCCGGTTAAAATAACACGGGCTTTAATAAAAATTTCGAGGACATTTACTCCACTGGGACAGTTGGCAGCGCAGGAACCGCACAGGAGACACCGATTCAGGCGTTTAAATGCCTCTTTTGGATCTTTAAACAATTCCTGCGCGAGTCCATCGAGAAGGGCGAGTTTGCCGCGAGCAACATCGGATTCACGTCCTGTTTGCGCAAAAACAGGGCATACTGCCTGACACATACCGCATCGCATGCAGATAGAAAGCTGGTCTTCCAGCTCCTTCATCAATCGTGTCAGCTCTTTCATGCGATTCGTTATTATTTTCCTCTTAAGATCGATATTATTCAGGTCTCCCTGAATTTCGGATAGTTTTCACACCCATAATGAATATCGCCCGATAGTGACTGTGAGCGCAATATCAAGTGTATTTATAAAATACAATGTTTTTATGCGGAGTATCTTTGATGAATTCGTAAAAAGTCAAAAAACTACTTTTTACAAAACCTATTAAGTGGTAAGATTACGTTGTAATCAGCTTGCTGCAAAAAACCCTGAACCTTGAACCCTGAACCTTGAATAATATAACAACAAATCCGCTAATCAGCGTAATAATCCCAACCTACAATCGAGGCTGGATCGTTAAAGAAGCAATAGATTCGGTTTTGTCCCAGAACTTTTTGGATTTTGAATTAATTGTTGTGGACGATGGCTCGACAGACAACACCAAGGATATCCTTAACGCGTATAAAAATAATATCAAAGTACTCAAGCATAATAATCAGGGGGTCAGCGCCGCAAGGAACAAAGGTATTTCTCTGGCGTCAGGGATGTTTATTGCTTTTCTCGATTCAGATGATCTCTGGATGCCGGACAAATTATCCATGCAGGTTGATTTTTTCAACAAAAACAAAGAAGCTCTGATTTGTCAGACCGAGGAGATATGGATAAGAAACAATGTCAGGGTGAATCCAAAAAAGCGGCATAAGAAGCTGTCGGGAATGATCTTTGAGCCATCTCTTTGCTTGTGCATGGTCAGCCCTTCTGCGGTAATGATAAAGAAGGAACTTTTTGAAGCAGTCGGCCTGTTTGATGAAAACCTGCCTGCCTGCGAAGACTACGATTTATGGCTGAGGATAAGCTCCGGTTACCCTGTATATCTTATCGATACTCCGCTTATCATAAAACGCGGCGGTCATGACGATCAACTTTCACAGGCGCCTGGGTTGGATAAATACCGGATACAGGCGATAAAAAAGATAATTGAAAGCAACGCCCTTTCAACAAAGCAATACAGAGCGGCAGTGAAAATCCTGAAGGAAAAATGTCATATATATGCTAACGGCTGCTTGAAACGGGGGCGCAAAGATGAAGCATTGTTGTACACAAATCTGGCGAAACAAATGGCGTCGTCAAAAAGCTCATCTACTGCGTTGCAGTAGTTTTTCAGACCCTCGACATACAATATGTATGCCTTCGGCCCTGAAAAACTACTACGCCTTGTATATGAGCCTTTTTACTTAGCCATCTTATATTAAATGTTTTATCTTAACACCTGACACTTGAATTTGACTTTTTACAAATTTTTAATCTTCAATTTGCTCTTTACTTGCTGATTCCTCGATTTTTATCCTGTCTTCATAAACATGCTTTATCAGATGGCCAAGTTCAGGGAAAATAAGAGCCTTGCAGGCCAGTTTACATGCTTTAAGGCTTCCAGGCA
>JAFCZU010000677.1 GCA_019314185.1 Deltaproteobacteria bacterium
TTCCGCGTTTCTTTTCCAGAAAAAACAGTTGGATGCCAATATTGAAGTAGTTTATAGCACGGCAAAATGCTAAATAGTGCCCATCCAGAAACGGTCTTTTCGCCCAATCTCTGCGGACTCTGTGAGCTCTGCGAAAGATATTTCTGTTCTATTAGGCAATTCCATATATCCCAACGTCCGAATGATGGCGGGCTGTAACCAATAGTTCCACTCCTTCGTTGCGCTGTAAAAAATGAAGGATCTCAAAGAAATTGTTTGTTTTTGGATTGCCGGAGGGGCTTAGCATCCGGTGAAGACTTTTGCTGGGCTTGTCTAACTGCCGACTAAGAGCTTCAAAGCCAATGGTAGCGTTTATGTAGTCGCGCAGCATTGCCTTTCCAACCTCCACGTCACCAGACAAAAAACTGTCCACTGCCTCGGTCAGCATAGCTTCGCGGTACGCAGGATCTCTTTTAGCACGAGCCTGTATAGTTTTTCGAAAATCTCTTGTTAAAGCCATTGCAATATCTCACTTACTTTTGCGGTTACGGGTTTTATAATCTCGCCAGTATGCCTTCGCCGCATCAATGTCCTGTTGTTGACGTTTCTTTGTTCCGCCGCCCAAAATGATCACAACACGCTCACCATCTTTACCAAAATAGATGCGGTAGCCTGGGCCAAAATCAAGTTTATACTCAAAAATTCCACCACCAACGCCTTTTGTATTTGAAAAGTTCCCCTGCTCAAGCCGATACAATGCTGTCGAAACCTTTGCGGCTGCTCTCGCATCCAAGTGATTGTGCCACACAGCATAAGGCGACTTGCCAGTTTTGTTTACATATTCTCTTACTTTTACCATGTATTTTTTACATATAAAGTAACATTAAGGTTACTATCTGTCAAGATAGCCGACAAGGGAAATACGCCTTAATTTTCCATTTTTTTTTTTTTTCTCACAGTTGTCATTCGTGACAGTGACCGAGGGGACGTTGGTAACTTTATTAACTTATCGTTCAAGCAAGCATGGAGACGTCTATTTGTAATAGCAGTACCAATTGAACAGAGGGGACGCTGGTAACTTTATTAACTTACGATAGACAGTGATAGAGGGGGACGTTGGTACTTTTGTTACTTTATTCAGATAAAAGAAACGTACATCACGGCTACATCGTCTCATTTATTGACGATTTTGCTGAATGACCGGTCTCTTCTACGGCCAAATACGCCACCAATGCTCGAGCCTCAGCAATCTCTTTTTTTCTGCTACCAGAACATATCAACTCAGGTTTAAGCCCCAAGCGCCCCGCCACATCCTCAACCAATTCTTCGATAGGCTTTTTGGGCTTATATTTTTTTTCAAGCACCCTCTCGGATTCCTGGAGTACTGCGCCAACAAAACCACCACTGCCAAGTACCCGCTGGTCTGATAATTCACGGCTTTCTTTGTCCTTTGGCGACAAAACAGATGTATCACCACCAGCGCTACGAACAAGACCTCCGCCCCAAAGATCAGAGGTCGGAGATCAGAGGTCGGAGATCAGAAATCAGAGGTCAGAAATCAAAGCAAAGGTCTAAAATCAGAGCCTCAGAATGAATGAGTCTGGATTCCTTAGCATAGAGCCGAGCATTTTACCTACTGATCTGCATTTTCCTATTAAACGATCATGATCCGCAATATTCAGATACCCGCAGTCTCTGGCAAAATTTAACCATGTATCAGTTTCGCTGTTTCCACCACCTCTCCGAGCTGTAAGCTCTACGAGCAGGAAGCTATATCTGTTAATTTGCTTATAAAGTGAGCCTCGTATCTACGCTTTGCCCAAGCTTCTCTGATGTTGCTGCATACTGACCGTGATGATCTCCTAATTTGATCTGTCAGAGAATATTTTTCTTCAGGAGGCCAAGTTTTGCTGAATTCAAATATCTCCATGGCCAATTCATAGGCAGCTTTGTAAACCTTAAGCTCTTTGGCGGATTTTATTATCATAGACCGGGTACTACCCTTCTTTTCTCTTTCCTCTGACTTCTGATCTCTGATCTCCGACCTCTGGCTCTTTGCGATCCTTATCGTCCCTGAAAATTTTCCGGCGTTCGATTCCCCTGGCCTGCCCGCCACCGCGAGCCTTTACCAACTTACTCTTTCAGAGAATACTCCATATGAGTCCTCGAAAACCGTCTCCCAAAGCCAGTTTTTAAGTATTTCTCGTCGTCTATCACAGGTGGACACAACGGATCCCATCTCATGCTTTTCTATTCTTTGCTTGAGGTCTCGGGTAAACCCTGTATAGAATTTCCCATCCTTCTCACGTAGCAAAACATACGTATAAAACATTTAAGACCTTTCGGCTCACTCAGGCGAGGCGGGCGGGCCATTACGTGCTGGAGGACACCGGGTGCATCGAGTCTGGCTTGGCGTGGCATATTTTTGTTTTTTTTGCCGCGGATTTATGCGGATGGGCGCGGATCTTTTTTAAAATTAAATCAAAACTGTTTAGGTAAGCCTGCCTGCTTAAGGACTCCATTGGCTGTATGGCGAGACTTTATGTGCGTATCAACCACGAAGTTTATCTTTGTTACCGGGCTGTACCATATTTGGTGATCACCCTTTCCATGGCGGACATTGCTACAACCGGCCTCACGCAATAGTTGCTTGAGTTTTTTGGTATATCCGCTCATGATGTGATAGGTTGTGCAAACTCGAACCGGCGTGTCAATATTTCAAAAGGGACCTCTTCGCCGATTGTAATTCCATTTGCATCAAGCAGCTCTGGTATTAAAGTTTTTAACTTTTTGATGAGACCTTCCATTGTATCTTCTTCGGTTGCAAGCCCTGGGACATCGTCGCTGGTAGCAACCCATACGCAGGCTTCATCATCCCATTCAACCCTTACAAATAATGGTTTCATCGTCAAGGGAATGTCCTCCATTTTTGGCGCGGTTTTTTTTATAAAAAGAAAAAAACGACTGACGGATGTTTGGTTTATTTGCGTATAGCTCCGCTGGGTGGGTTACATCTGATATTTTGATATAACATACTGATATTGCGAATAATTTGTTTCGATAAAGTTTTGTTAAATATTACAGCCGATACCGTCGATCTTGCTTTCCAGCTGCAGGTCTGCAATCTCTGTTCGTAATTCTTCAATTTCTGTTTCCAAAGTTTCATACTCGCGCAGTTTTAGTTTTAAAAATTTCACTGTCAGTTGAACTTTCTCCTCGATGCCACTGGGGGTGAGCAGATAGGCATAGGCTGCTTTGTTGTGACTGTTTTTAAACCGCTTGATCCGGATGTACCCTTTTTCCACAAGCCCGGCCAGACAGTAATTGGTCTTTCCCAGGCTGATGTTCAGGCTTTGGGCCATATCACGTTGGGTGATTTCGTGTTCAGTGGTTGCTAAAATCTTGAGAATTCGCATCCGGATTTCATCTTCAAAATGTTTGAGCGGCCTTATGTTCATAGCCTGAACTTATATCTTTTTTATGATGGGGGTGTCAAGGGTTTTTTAGGACTGAGGACTGAGTTAAGGGAGAAGAAAAGGACTGAGGACTGAGTGCTGAGGACTGGGGTGAAGGGCAAGTACA